>CAISKG010000646.1 GCA_903885855.1 uncultured Planctomycetaceae bacterium | reverse complement strand
GCGTGCGATCCGCGACCTCCGCGCCGCGGGCGACGCCGGCGCCGCCCTCGTGCTCCAGGCCCGGCTCCTCGTGGCACGGGGCTTCGGCGGCGCCGCCCTGGAGGCGCTCTCCGGCCTCGGGGGCGTCGACGGCGACGCCGAACTGGCCCGCCGCGCGGCGCTGGTGCGCGGCGAGGCGGCCTACCGCACGGGGCTCTACCCGGCGGCCGAACGCGAGCTCGCGCGGGTCGTCGCCTCCGAGCCCGATTCGGTCGACGCGCACCGCCTGCTGGCGGCGATGTACTACGACGCCGGCGTGATCCCCGTGGCGATCCACCACCTCGAGGAGACCGCGCGGCTGGCGCCGGCCGACCACCGGCCGTCGCGGCTCCTGGGGCTGATCCACAACGATTTCGAGCGCTACGACGAGGCGGTGGGGCACTATCAGGAGTCGCTGCGGCGGGCGCCGGATCAGCCCGACCGCGACGACGTGCTCGCCGAACAGGCGGCCTGCGAGACGCGCCTCCGGCGCCACCGCGACGCCCTCGCCACGCTCGACCGCCTCGCCCGGCCCACCCCCGAGGCCGACGCCCTCCGCGCCGAGTGCCTGCTGGCCGTCGGCGATCGCGACGCGGCGCGGGCGCTGACCGACAGGATCCTCGCCGCCGCCCCCGACGACCTGGGGGGGCTCGTGCTCGCCGGCACGATCCTGCTCGAGGACGGCGACGCCGCCGGGGCCGTGGAACCGCTCCGGCGGGCCACGCGCGCCCATCCGCGCGACTACCTCGCCCGGCTGCGCCTGGCCCAGGCGCTCGCCGGCAGCGGCCGCGACGACGAGGCGGCCGGCGAGCGCGCCGAGGCGGAGCGGATCCGGGCCCTGCGGCGCGAGTTCGCCGATCTCCACCAGGAGGCCTGGAACGCCCCCGGCGACGCCGCCGTGCGCCGCCGGCTCGCCGCCCGGGCCGCGGAACTGGGCCGGCCCGATCTGGAACGCGTCTGGCTCGACGCCGCCGAGGCGATCGAGTCGGGGCGGCCGTAGCGGTGGCGCCGCGTCAGGCGTCGGCGAAGCGGAGGAGCAGTTCCCCGGCCTCCACCGGAGTGCCCGGTGCCACGAGCACCTCGGCGATCCGTCCCTCGCGCTCGGCGTAGACGGTCGTCTCCATCTTCATCGCCTCGAGCGAGAGGAGCTTCTGCCCGCGTGAGACGACGTCGCCGGCCTGCACCGCCACGGTGACCACGAGCCCCGGCATCGGCGCCCCCACCTCCCGGGCGTCGCCGACGACGGCCTTGGGACGGCGCTGGACCTTCGCCTCGAGGCTCCGGTCGGCGACGGAGACGCTGCGCGGCTGGCCGTTCAACTCGAAGAACACCGTCCGGGTGCCGTCGACGTGCGCCTCGCCGACGGTGAGCAGGCGGATGACGAGGGTCTTGCCCGGCTCGATGTCGACCGACAACTCCTCGCCCGGCTTGGGGCCCTCGAGGAACGCCGGCGTGGGGAGCACGCTGACGTCGCCGTGGCGGATGCGGTGCTGGGCGAAATCCTGGAACACGCGCGGGTAGAGCAGCCAGGAGAGGACGTCGCGGCGCCCGGCAGGGCCGCCGGTGATCCCGGCCACGGCCGTCCGCGCCGCGTCGAAGTCGGCCGGATTGAGCGACTCGCCGGGGCGGCCGGTGACGAGGTCGCCGGGGCGTACGACGCGCCGCACCACCGCCTCCGGGAATCCCCCCGGGGGCTGCCCCATCCGCCCGGAGAGGAGGTCGACGACCGACTCGGGGAAGGCCAGCTCGCGCGAATCGGACACCAGATCGGACGCGGACAGGCCGTTGGTCACCAGGAGCAGCGCCAGGTCGCCCACCGCCTTGCTCGTCGGGGTCACCTTGACGATGTCGCCGAGGATGGCGTTGACGTCGGCGTAGGCACGGCAGACCTCCTCCCAGCGATCGGCCAGCCCCAGCGCCCGGGCCTGCTCGAGGAGGTTCGTGAACTGCCCGCCGGGCATCTCGTGGAGGTAGAGGTCGGCGTCGGGCGCCTTGAGACCGCATTCGAAGGGGGTGTAGTGCTCGCGCACCGCCGCCCAGTAGCCGGCCAGATGGCGGAGCGGCTCGGGGTCGAGGCCGGTGTCGAGGGGGGTGTGGCGGGTGGCCTCCACCAGCGCGTTGAGGTTCGGCTGGCTCGTCAGGCCGGAGAAGGGCGCCATGGCGGCGTCGACGACCCGGGCCCCGGCCCGCGCCGCCTCCAGGGCGCTGGCCAGCCCCGCGGCGGAGGTGTCGTGGGTGTGGAAGTGGATCGGCAGGCCCACCTCCCCGCGCAGCGCCTTCACCAGCGCCGCCGCGGCGTAGGGCTTGCACAGCCCGGCCATGTCCTTGATGGCGAGCATGTGGGCGCCGCGCTTCTCGAGCTCCCGGGCCAGACCCACGTAGTAGGAGATCGAATACTTCTTCCGGCCCGGGTCGAGGACGTCGCCGGTGTAGCACACCGCCGCCTCGCACAGCCCCCCCGCGTCGCGGACCGCGTCGATCGCGACCTGCATGTTCGGCACCCAGTTCAGCGGGTCGAAGACGCGGAACAGGTCGATGCCCGCGGCGGCCGACTCGCGCACGAACTCGGTGACCACGTTGTCGGGGTAGTTGGTGTAGCCGACCGCGTTGCTCGCCCGGAGGAGCATCTGGAAGAGGATGTTGGGGATCCGCTCGCGGAGCGTCGCCAGGCGGTCCCACGGGCATTCGCGCAGGAAGCGCATCGCCGTGTCGAAGGTGGCTCCGCCCCACATCTCCAGGGAGAACAGCCCCGGCACCGTCCGTGCGTAGGCCCCCGCCACGGCCAGCATGTCATGCGTGCGCATGCGCGTGGCGAGGAGCGACTGGTGCGCGTCGCGCATCGTGGTGTCGGTGACGAGCAGCCGCCCCTGCTGGCCGACCCAGGCGGCGAACTGCTCCGGGCCCAGCTCCAGCAGCCGCGTGCGCGTGCCCGCGGGGGGGGCGGCGAGGCGGTCGAAGGCGGGCACCGGGGCCGGCGCGCGCCGGGCCGCGGCGGGGCGGCCGCGCACCAGGGCATTGCCGTTGACGATCGTGTCGGCGAGGTATTCCAGGAGGCGCGTCGCCCGGTCGCGGCGCACGGGGAAGTCGAACAGCGAGGGGGTGTCGTCGATGAAGCGCGTGGTGCACTTGCCGGCGAGGAAGTCGGGGTGGGTGACGAGATTGACGAGGAAGGGGATGTTCGTCTTCACCCCGCGGACGCGGAATTCCTGGAGGCAGCGCTCGATGTGCCCGGCCGCCTCCTCGAGCGACAGGCCCCGGGCCGTGACCTTCACCAGCAGCGAGTCGAAGTAGGGGGTGACGACCGCGCCGGAAAAGGCCGTGCCCGCGTCGAGGCGGATGCCCATCCCGCTGGCGGAGCGGTAGGCCGTCATCCGGCCGTAGTCGGGGAGGAAGCGGTTCTCGGGATCCTCGGTCGTCACCCGGCACTGCACGGCCGTGCCCATGGAGCGGATCGAGGCCTGGTCGCCGAGGCCGATCTGCGGATCGCCGAGGTGGTAGCCCTCCGCGACACGGATCTGGCGGCGCACGATGTCGATCCCGGTGATCTCCTCGGTGACGGTGTGCTCCACCTGGATCCGCGGGTTCACCTCGATGAAGTAGAAGCGGTCGGTGTCGGCGTCGAGGAGGAACTCGACCGTGCCGGCGTTCTCGTAGCGCGCCATGCGGCCGATGGCCAGCGCCGCCTCGCAGATCGCGTCGCGCATCTTCGGCGTGAGGTTCGGGGCGGGGGCCACCTCGACCACCTTCTGGTGCCGCCGCTGCACGGAACAGTCGCGCTC
>CAISKG010000645.1 GCA_903885855.1 uncultured Planctomycetaceae bacterium | reverse complement strand
TGCGCCGTGGCGTCGGAGGCGCCGAGGATCGCCGCGAGGTCGAAGGGGGCACGCTGGCCGGCCCAGATCGCCACGCCCACCAGCGGCAGGAAGATCGCCGTCGCGAGCCAGAGGGGCATCCGCGCGAAGCGCAGCAAGAGCCCCATGGCGACCGGCAGGCCGAGGTAGAGGAGGCTCGACGTGGCGATCCCGCCCCCCGTCACCCCCTCGCCGTTCTCGAGCGTCTGCCGCCCCACGAAGCTCGAGGCCGTGATGTCGGTGAAGGCGACGATGATGTACACCAGCGCTATCCACACGAACGCCAGGAAGAGCACGTAGCTCCGCCGGCTCATGTGGTCGCGCACCACCTCGGCGATCGACCGCGCCTTGTGGCGGACGCTCGCCACGAGCGCGGAAAAGTCGTGGACGCCGCCGATGAAGATGCTCCCCAGCAGGATCCAGGCCAGCGCCGGCGCCCAGCCGAAGGCCACCCCGGCCAGGATCGGCCCCACGATCGGGCCGGCCGCGGCGATGGCCGAGAAGTGCTGGCCGAGGAGGAGCCCGGGGGCGATCGGCTCGTAGTCGACGTCGTCGCGGAGCGACACCGCCGGCGTCTCGGCCTCCGGATCGAGCCGGAAGAGGCGCGCGAGGATCGCCCCGTAGACGCGGTAGGCGACCAGCAGCACGGCCGCGGTGGGCAGGAGGATGGCGAGGAGGCTCATGCGATTGCCGGATTGCCGGGGGCGATCGCCCCGGAGGGCGGAAATGCCGGCGGGCGGTTCCCCGATCCGCCGACGCCGCTACCATCATGCCTTGCGGTGCGGGAGGAGTCGATTCCGCACCATCCCCCCGGCAGACAGGCGAGGAGAATCCGATGGCCGAGCAGGCGACGAAGCGTGAGAAGGTGGTGATCATCGGCAGCGGCCCGGCGGGATGGTCGTCGGCCATCTACGCCTCGCGCGCCCAGCTCGCGCCGCTGGTCTACGAAGGGGCGATCAGCGAATCCAACCGCCTCTCCGGCACCCTCCCGCTCGGCCAGCTCGCCCTCACCACCGAGGTGGAGAACTACGCCGGCTTCCCCCACGGCGACCTCTCGGCCTTCCTCGACTCCTCGATCGCCCCCGAGCGCCGCCAGATCATGGCCCCCCACGCCAAGGCGGGCGTGAGCGGCCCCGAGCTCATGGAGCTGATGCGCCAGCAGGCCGCCAACTTCGGCACGCGGATCGTCACCGACGACATCGCGAAGGTCGATTTCTCGCGCCGCCCCTTCCGGCTCCATCCGGCCGAAGGGGGCGTCGTCGAGGCCGAATGCGTGATCGTGGCCACCGGCGCCCGGGCCAACTGGCTGGGACTGGAGAGCGAGGATCGCTACAAGAACCGCGGCGTGAGCGCCTGCGCCGTCTGCGACGGCGCCCTGCCGCGCTTCCGCAAGAAGGAGCTCGTCGTCGTCGGCGGCGGCGATTCGGCCGTCGAGGAGGCGACCTACCTCACCAAGTTCGCCAGCGTCGTCCATCTCGTCCACCGCCGCGACGCCCTCCGCGCCTCGAAGATCATGGCCAAGCGCGCCCACGACGATCCCAAGATCACGATCCACTTCAATTCGGCCCTCGCGGAGGTCCTCGGCGACGACGCCAAGGGGGTGACGGGGGTGCGGCTCACGGGCACCGACGACCCCAAGCGCGAGACGGTGCTCGACGTCTCCGGCGTGTTTCTCGCCATCGGTCACACGCCGAACACCGCCTTCCTCGACGGGCAGCTCGAACTCAACCCCAAGGGCTACATCGTGTGGAAGAAGCACTTCCGCACCGACACGAGTGTGGAGGGGGTCTTCGCGGCCGGTGACGTGGCCGACGATTACTACCGCCAGGCGATCTCGGCCGCCGGCACCGGCTGCATGGCCGCCCTCGACGCCGAGCGCTGGCTCGCCGCACAGGGCATCCACTGATCGCGGCGTGGGGCCGGCGCTGCGGCCGCTCTGCGGCCGCTCGGGTCGGACCGGGCTCCCTCGCCCGGACGTTCGCTTCGGCCCTCCGGGCCTCCACTCACTCGGAGCCTGCGGCGCTACGCCATCCATGGCTGCGCTTGCAGCCTACGCCGGCTCGAGAGCCCGGTCCGCCCCTCGC
>CAISKG010000644.1 GCA_903885855.1 uncultured Planctomycetaceae bacterium | reverse complement strand
GGGGTGGGGGTGGGGGGGGGCGGCGCGCGCGGCCCCATCGGAGTCATCGGTCCGCCGTGGCCCGTCGCTTGGGCCATTCCCCGGCGCGGCCGCCGTTGCCGGTCGGCGGAAATGGAACGCCCCGGCGGACTCTGCCGGCGCTCGCCGCCGCGTCAGCGCGCCGCGGCGCCGGCGTCGGGGCGCGGGGTGTCCGGGCGGCGTTCCGCCCAGCGGATCCGCACGCCGCGGTCGAAGACCTTCTCGAAGAGGTCGGTGCGCCGCTCGGCTCCCCAGATGTCGACCTGCGGATCCTCGGCGGCGACCACGTCGAGCGTCACCGCACCCTCGCCCACCTGGATGCGCACGTCGCGCACCTGCTGGGAGCGGCTCCGGTCGAGGCCCCCCACCAGCCGGAGGACGGCCGCCATGCAATGCACGCGGCGCTGCTCGGCGGGGGAGAGGCGGGCCAGGTTCTCGTGCTTCTTCTTCGGGTGGGCGCCGCGGTGGTAGCGGGCGACGTTGGCGATGATCTCGAGGTCGTGGGGGCGGATCCCGGGGAGGCGGCTGTTGCGGATGAGGTGGTAGCTGTGCTTGTGGTGCTTGTCGTAGTTGATCACGTAGCCCACGTCCTGGAGCCGGGCCGCGCACTCGAGCAGGGGGCGGTCGGCTGGATCGAGGCCGAGGGGGCCGGCGAGCTGTTCCCAGGCCCTCCCCGCCAGCGCCGCCACCGCGCGGCCGTGCTCGGGCTCCCCGGAGCAGGCCGCCGCGAGCCGCTCGATCGCCTCCTCGCGGAGCGCGGCGGTGTCGGCCGGCGCGGCCTCCGGCACGGAGAACTCCTCCATCATCTCCCGCAGCAGGCCGTCGCGCACGCCGCGCGTGTGGACGACGAGCGTGTTGACGCGGAAGCGCTTCAGCATCCCGTCGATGATCGTCAGGCCGGCGACGATGATGTCGGCCCGGTCGGGCATCATCCCCGGCAGCGCCCGCCGCATCCGTACCGGCATCTTGCGCAGCCGGTCGAGGAGGTGGCGGACCTCGGCGTGCGACACGCGGTACCCCGCGGCGGGGAGGTCGGATTCCCCCTTGGCCGCCATCAGCAGCTCCGCGACGGTCGTGAACGTGCCTCCGGAGCCGACGAGGAAATGCGGGGCGAACATCGGCCGCGGCGTCCGCTTCTTGAGCGTCGCCGTGACCTCGTCCTCGAGCGCCAGATACCAGGCTGGCTCCGGCGGATCGCCGTTGCCGAAGCGCTCCGTGAGCCGCACGGCACCGAGCGTGGTGGGATGGATCGCCTCGATGAGGTTGCCGGTGGCGAACACGATCTCCGTGCTGCCCCCGCCGATGTCGGCCACGACGACGTTCTTGCCGGCGAGGTCGAAGGCATGCTGCACGCTCGAGAAGGCCAGCCGGGCCTCCCGCTCGGCGCTGATCACCTCGATCTCGAGCCCCACTTCCTCCCGCACCCGGCGGCAGAATTCGGGGCCGTTGCGCGCCTCGCGGACGGCGCAGGTCGCGATGGTGCGCAGGTTCGCCACCTGGTAGCCGGAGGCGATCTGCCGGAAGCTCTTGAGGGCCTGGATCGACCGCGCCATCGACTCGTCGTCGAGGAGGCCGGCGGCGACGCTGCGGCCGAGGCGCGTCGGCTCGCGTTCCTCCTCGAGGATCCGGTAGGAGCCTCCCCGGAGGGCCTCCGCGACGATCATCCGCACGCTGTTGGACCCGATGTCGATCGCCGCCAGGCGGCTGGTCAAGTCGGGCGAGAGGAAGATCTGCTTGTCTTCCCTCTTCTCGTCCTTCGCGGGTGGCGGCAGGGGGGTCGTCATCGGTGTGCCTCCATGATACCCGAGGGCCCGGGGACGTAGGCTAAGATGCGTCGGCAGCGCGGTCCCCCGCCGACCCGCGTCCCACCGCCTTCCCATCCGCCGCGCCCTTGTCCGTCGTTCCCCCCCGCACCGTCGTGGCCGTCCCCGTGCTCGTGGCGGCCGGCCCCCGTCGGCCGTCCTCCACGGGCCGCCGCGCCGTCGCCGTCGGCAACTTCGACGGCGTCCATCTCGGCCACGCCCGGATCGTCGAGCGCCTCCTCGAGGCGGGGCGTCGGCTCGATGTGCCCAGCGCCGTGCTGACCTTCGACCCGCACCCCGCGCTCCTGCTGCGCCCCCAGTCGGCCCCCGTGCCGCTGACGACGCCGGCCCGCCGCGCCGAGCTGCTCGTGGCCGCCGGCGTCGACGCGGTGTTCGTCCAGCCGGTGGACGCGGCGCTGTTGGCCCTCGACGCCCGCGGCTTCTACCGTCGCGTGCTCCGCGGCGCGCTCGACGCGGCGGCGATCGTCGAAGGGCACGACTTCCGCTTCGGTGCCGGCCGTGCCGGCGACATGGATCTGCTGCGCCGGCTCGGCGCGGAGGAGGGGGTCGAGGTGGCGGGCGTGGAGGCGGTGCTCGTGGGCGGGGAGCCGGTGTCGAGCTCGCGCGTCCGGGCGCTCGTCGCCGCCGGCGACGTGGCCGCCGCGGCGGCGCTCCTCGCCGCGCCCTACCGGATCTCGGGGGAGGTGGTGCATGGCCGGGCCCGCGGCCGCACCCTCGGATTCCCCACCGCGAACCTCGCCTCCGTGGCCACGCTCCTTCCGGCGCCGGGCGTGTACGCGGGGCGTGCCCGGGTGGCCGGCTCCGCCGACCCCTGGCGGGCGGCGGCGATCCACCTGGGCGCGCCGGTCACCTTCGGCGCGGCGGCGGCCACGGTGGAGGTCCACCTCGTGGGCTTCGACGGCGATCTCTACGGGCGGCGCCTCGACGTTGACTTCCTCGCGCGCCTCCGTGACACTCGCCGCTTCGATTCCCCGGCCGAGCTCGCCGGGCAGCTCGCGGCCGACGTCGCCGGCGCCGCGGCGGTGGCGGGGGGCGAGTGACGCCCCGTCATCCCCGCTCCCCACCCTCCCTGGAACCATCCATGCCAGCGGCACGACTCGATTGGGCCGGGCTCGTCCAGGTCCTCACCGGCTGCCGCAAGGCGGTGCTCACCAGCCACGTCCGCCCCGATTGCGACGCCCTGGGGAGCGAGCTGGGGATGCTCGGGATCCTCGAGGCGATCGGCAAGGAGGTGCGAATCGTCAACGCCCAGGCCACGCCCGCCACGCTCGCCTGGATCGACCCGCGGGGGCGCTGCGAGTCGCTGCAGACCGGCGTCCGCAAGGCCGATCTGGCCGACTGCGACCTCGTGGTGGTGCTCGACACCAGCGCCTGGGCGCAGCTGGGCGCGATGGGGGACGTGGTGCGCGAGATGCGCGACCGCGTGCTCGTGGTCGACCACCACGTCAGCGAGGACGACCTCTCCGACCGCTGGTTCAAGGACACCACCGCGGAGGCGACGGCGCGGATCGTGGCGGAGATCGCGCTGCGGCTCAAGGTCCCGCTCACCGAGCCGATCGCCACGCCGCTCTACGCCGGCCTCTCCACCGACACCGGCGGCTTCCGCTTCCCCTCCACCTCCGGCGAGACCTTCCGCATCGCCGCCCGGCTCGTCGACGCCGGCGCGAGCCCCCCCACGATCTACCGCGAGCTCTTCGAGCAGGATTCGCTCGCGCGCCTGCACCTCGTCGGCCGGACGCTCGCCGGCGCGCGGACGGCGCACGACGGGAAGGTGATCTACTCGACGGTGCGGCAGAGCGACATCAAGGAGGTGCACGCCCTCCCGAGCGACACCGAGGATCTCGTCAACCTCACGCTCGCCGTGAAGGGGACCGAGGCCGCCGTGATCCTCATCGAGCAGCCCGACGCCCGGGTGAAGGTGAGCTTCCGCAGCCGCGGCCGCCTCGACTGCAACGCGCTGGCGGCGTCGTTCGGCGGCGGCGGCCACAAGGCCGCGGCCGGCACGATCCTCCCCGGCCCCTTCGACGAGGCGCTCGCCAAGGTGACCGCCGCGGTCGACGCCGCCTGGCTCGCCGCCGCCGCCGGGTGAGCGGCGGGCGACCGCGGCGTCCGTGCCGGCGCGTGCCCCCGGCCGTTTCCCCTCCGAGGCCGCCATGCCCGCTCCGCTCACGATCACCGCGTTCGACACCTACGACCTGCGCTTTCCCACGTCCGAGCACCTCGACGGGTCGGACGCGATGAATCCCGATCCGGATTACTCCGCGGCCTACGTCGTCCTCCACACCAACGCCGACGGCCTCCGCGGCTTCGGGATGACGTTCACGATCGGCCGCGGCAACGAGCTGTGCGTGCAGGCGATCATCTCGATCGCGTCGCTGCTGGTCGACCAGCCGCTCGAGGCCCTGATGCGGAGGCCCGTCGACCTCTACCGGCGCCTCACGGCCGATTCGCAGCTGCGCTGGGTGGGGCCGGAGAAGGGGGTGATCCACCTCGCGGCCGCCGCCGTCCTCAACGCGGTCTGGGACCTGTGGGCCAGGCTCCGCGGCCAGCCCCTGTGGCGCCTGGTGTGCGGGATGACGCCCGAGGAGTTCGTCGCCTCGGTCGACTTCCGCTATCTCGCCGACGCCCTCACCCCGGCGCAGGCCCTCGAGCTGCTCCGCGCGCAGGTCGCGGGCCGGGAGGCGCGGGTCGAGCGGCTCCTCGAGGCGGGCTACCCGAGCTACACGACCTCCGCCGGCTGGCTCGGCTACTCCGACGACGCCCTGCGGGAGAAGTGCCGCGACTTGAAAGCGCGCGGGTGGTCGCACTTCAAGATCAAGGTGGGCCGCGATCTCGGCGACGACCTGCGGCGTTCGGGCGTGCTGCGCCGCGAGATGGGGCCCGACGCGCGGATGATGATCGACGCCAACCAGGTGTGGGACGTGCCCCAGGCCATCGAGTGGATCGGCCACCTCGCCCGCTTCGATCCCTGGTTCGTCGAGGAGCCCACCCATCCCGACGACGTCCTCGGGCATGCCGCCATCGCCCGGGCGATCGCGCCGTTGCGCGTGGCCACCGGGGAGATGTGCCACAACCGGATCATGTTCAAGCAGTTCATGCAGGCCGGGGCGATGCAGGTCTGCCAGCTCGACAGCTGCCGGCTCGGCGGCATGAGCGAGGTGCTGGCGGTGCTGCTGCTGGCGGCGCGGTTCGGCGTGCCGGTGTGCCCGCACGCCGGCGGCGTGGGGCTGTGCGAGTACGTGCAGCACCTGAGCATGATCGACTTCGTCTGCGTCTCCGGCACCCTCGAGGGCCGCGTCGCCGAGTACTCCGACCACCTCCACGAGCACCTCCACGATCCGGTGGTGATGGAGCGGGGCTGCTACATGCCGCCGCGGGCGCCCGGCTACGGCGTGCGCTTCACCGACGCGGCGCTCGGCCGCTTCGAGCACCCGGCCGCCGGCGGCTGACGCCCCGCAGCCTGGGCAGGCTGGCGAAGCGGGGGTGTGGGGCCCCCGTGAGCGGCCTTGTCGGCGGCGGGCACGCCCTGCTACCTCTCCCGCCCCCGCATCGGACCGGCCGGCTCCCCGGCCCGTCCCCGCCCCCAGAGCCGCGCCGCATGTCCCGATCCCGTCGCCGCCGTCCGTCGGTGCTCGTGCCGATCCTCGTCGCCGTCGCCGTCGGGGGAGCGACCTGGGGTGGGCTGTCGGCGCTGTCCGGGATGCCCGCCTGGCGGAGCCTCGCCGCCGATGCCGCGGCCTGGAGCGCGCGCCTCGCCGATCTGGCCGCGCGTGCCTCGTCGTCGGCGGCGCCGGAGGAGGCCGACGGCATGCCGGCCGCGCCGGCCGCCGCAGCCGCCGTCCCCCACGAAGTCGTTTCCGCCGCCGACGTTCCTGCGCTGGCCGCCTCCGCGCCGGCCGCTCCCGGGCCGGTCGCTCCGGCGACGGATCCGGCGGTGGCAAGCGCCCCCGCCGAGGCCGCCGTCCCCGCCGCCGCGATCGCCGCGGCGGCGCCC
>CAISKG010000643.1 GCA_903885855.1 uncultured Planctomycetaceae bacterium | reverse complement strand
CGCTGATCGCGGGGGTGCGTCGGCCGGGCCACCCCGCGGCGGCTCGCCCACGCGCGGCGGGACGGAAGGCCGCGGCGGGGCAGGGCGGGGAGCGTCCTGCGCGGCGGCCGGTGCCGCCAGCGCGATCGCCAGACCACACGCGAGGATGGCGGGCAAGGCACGCACGGGATGGTCCTTTCCTGAGGCGGGGGCGGCGCTCGTGACGGATCGCCGATGCCCCCAGCCTACCCGCCCTCCGCCCGCCGGTCCGAGGGCGTTTCCGGAGCGGCTAGGATGGACGGCCGATCGAAGCGTCACCACCGGAGCGGAGGGACCGAGACGATGGCCGTAACCCCAGTCCGCCGGCGGTGGGCCGCGTGCCGCGGGCCGCGAACGCCGCAGGCCCGCGTGCTGGTGGCGGCGGCCGTCCTCGCCGCGGTGGTCGCGGCGTCCGCATGCGCCGCGCCCGCCCCCCCCACCCATCGGGTCGGCTTCGCGACCGTCGACATCTCGCCGACGGAGCCGATCCGCCTGAGCGGCTTCGGGTCGCGCTCGCGCGAGAGCGAGGGGGTGCGGCTACCCATCCATGCCCGGGCGATCGCCATCGCGCCGCTGGCGGAGGAGGGGATCGACGCCGCTTCGGCCGAGGATCGCACCGTGGTGGTCATCGTCGTGGAGACGCTCGGCATCCCGGACGCCGTCACCGAGCGCCTCGCCGCGCGGCTCGCCGAGCGCGGCATCGCCCGCGACCGGCTCGCGGTCTGCGCCACGCACACGCACGGCGCGCCGATGCTCCGCGACTGCTGCAACACCCTCTTCGGCACGCCGATTCCGGCCGACCAGTGGGGGAGGATCCTGGCCTACACCGCATCCCTCGAGGCGAAGCTCGAGGCGGCGGCGCTCGGGGCGCTCGCCGACCGGTCCCCCGCCACGCTCGCCCATGCCACCGGCCGCCTCGACTTCGCCTTCAACCGCCGCACCCCCGGCGGCCCCGTCGATCACGATCTCCCGCTGCTCGTCGTGCGCGCGCCCGACGGGGCGCTCCGCGGGCTCCTGGCCACCTACGCCTGCCACTGCGTGACGCTCTCCGACGATCTCGTCAGCGGCGACTGGGCCGGCTACGCCGTCCACCACCTCGAGCGCCGCCATCCGGGCTGCACGGCGCTGATGTCGATCGGCTGCGGCGCCGACGCGAACCCGCGCGGCGGCGTGCTCGGTGGCGACGCCGGGGCCGCCGATCTGCTCGGCCGGGAATGCGCCGACGAGGTCGATCGCCTCCTCGACCTCCCCGGCCGGGCGATCGCGGCGGCCCCGCACGGGTCGCTCGAACGCGTGGCCCTCGACCTCGCCCCCCTGCCGTCGCGCGAGGGCTGGGAGGAGCGGGCCCGGCAGGGGGGGCCGGTGGGCCACCACGCGCGCGCACAGCTCGAGCGCCTCGCCCGCGGCGCGGGCCTCGCCACGGCGATCGACTATCCCGTGCAGACGATCACCTTCGGCGACGAGCTCGCGTGGGTATTCCTCCCCGGCGAGGTGGTGGTCGACTACGCCACGCGGCTGAAGCGCCACTTCGACGGTCGCCGGGTGTGGATCCACGCCTACGCCAACGCCTGCCCCGGCTACGTCCCCTCCGAGCGCGTGCTCCGCGAAGGGGGCTACGAGGGGGGCGGGGCGATGATTTACTACGACATCCCCGGCCCCTACGCCCCCGGCCTCGAGGACACGATCGTGGACGCGGTGGGGCGCCGTTTGGGGGAAGGCTTCGCCGCGCCCGATGCCTCGCGCACCGGCGGCGTGCCGGCGCCGGAGCCCCCGGAGGCGCTCGCGGCCCTGCGCGTGGGGGATGGCTTCCGCGTCGAGCTCGTGGCGGGCGAGCCGGCGGTGGCCAGCCCCGTGGCGTTGGCCTTCGGGCCCGACGGCCGCACGTGGGTGGCGGAGATGGCCGACTACCCCGAGGGCCTGCCCGACGGCCGGCCGGGGGGGCGCGTCCGGTGTCTCGCCGACGACGACGGCGACGGCCTGCCCGATCGCTCGACGATCTTCCTCGACGGCATTCCCTTCCCCACCGGCGTGACGCCGTGGCGCGACGGGGTGCTCGTGTGCGCCGCCCCCGACATCCTCCTGGCCCGCGACACCGACGGCGACGGCCGCGCCGACACCACCGAGGTGCTCTTCACGGGATTCGCCACCCACAACTACCAGGCCCGCGTGAACTCGCTCGAGTACGGTCTCGACGGCTGGGTCGAGGGATCGTGCGGGCTGTTCGGCGGCGAGATCACGAGCCTGCGCGACGGCTCGGTCACGAGGCTCGGCGCCCGCGACTTCCGCATCGATCCCGACCGGGGCGTGATCGAGCCGGCCGCCGGCTGCTCGCAGCAGGGACGCGTCCGCAACGACGCCGGCGACGTGTTCGGCTGCACCAACTCCACCCTCGCGATCCACTATCCGCTCCCCGATACCTGGCTGCGACGCGATCCCGCCGCGGCGCCTGCGCGCACGGCGGTGGCCCTCGCCGCGGAGCCGGGGCCGGGGACGCTGTTTCCCGTGTCGCAGCCGGTGCTCTTCGCCCTCTCCGGAGGGGCCGGGCGGGCCACGGCCGCCTGCGGCCTGGGCATCTACCGCGACGACCTCCTCGCCGCCGACGGCCTCTCCTTCACCGGCGATCTCTTCACCTGCGAGCCGGTGAACAATCTCGTCCACCACCAGCGCCCGGTGCCGGACGGCTTCGGCTGGCGCGGCACCCGCATCGGGAGCGAGCGGCAGCGCGAGTTTCTCGCCTCGAGCGATCCCTGGTTCCGCCCCGTGCAGGCGCGCACCGGCCCCGACGGGGCGCTGTGGGTGGTGGACATGTGCCGCTACGTCATCGAGCATCCGGTGTGGATCCCGGCGGAGACGCTCGCCGGGCTCGATCCGCGCGCCGGCGCCGAGCGCGGGCGGATCTGGCGCGTGGTGGCCACCGACGCGGACGGGGCGCCGCAGCGCCGCCCCGTGCCGCGCCTCGACCGCCTCGACGGCGCCGCCCTGGCCGCCGCCCTCGACACCCCCAATGGCACCGTCCGCGACCTCGTGCAGCAGTCGATCCGCTGGCGCGACGAGCGCGGGGCGATCGAGGGCCTCGCACGCGTGGCGCGCACGAGCGGCATCCCCGCCGCCCGGCTCCAGGCGGCCTGGACGCTCGCCACGATGCACGCCCTGCCGGAGGGGCTCGTGGCGGCGCTCTTGGGCGATCCCTCGGCCGACGTGCGGCGCGGCGCCGTGCGGCTGGCGGCCACGGCGGACGCTTCCGGAGACCGGGGGGCGGGCGACGCGCTCCGCGCGGCGCTCGAGAGCCTCGCCGCCGATCCCGACCCGCACGTGCGCCTCGAGGCGGCGGCGGCGGTGGACCGGCTCGCGCCGGTGACCGCGGCGGAGTTGATCGTGGCGATCGCGGCCCGCGACGGCGGGGACGACCTCCTCGCCGCCGCCCTCGCCAGCGCCCTCACGCCGGGGCATGCCGGGGACGTGGCGGAGCTCCTCGCCGCCCGGCCCGAGGCCGCCGCGCCGCTCGACGGGCTCTTTCTCGCGGCCGCGTCGCGGGCGCCGGGGGAGTCGCTCGGCGGGCTGCTCGAGCGCGTGCGCCTCGCCGCCGAGGCCGATCCCGCGCCAGCCTCGCTCGATCGCCTGGAGCGGCTGATCACCGCGGCCCGCGGCCGGGAGCACGCCTTCACCGACCACGAGCGCTGGCGGCCGATCCTGTCGGTCGCGCGCGACGTGCTGACGCGAGCGCTCGACGGCGACGAGACGGACGGCGAAGCCGGCGCCGACACCGCTGCCATGGCCGCGGCCGCCGCGGCGCTCCTCGGCCATGCGCGGCACCTCGGGCTCCCCTCCGCCGATCTGCTCGTGCGGGCCTTCGCGCCCCGGGCCGCCCCGGCGATCCGCGCGGCCGCGACGAAGGCGATGCGCGCCGATGGCGGCGACGACGTGGCGCCCGCGGTGCTGGCCCACTTCGGACAGCTCGCCCCCGCGGCGCGGCGCGAGGCCGTGGGGCTGCTCCTCGAGCGGCGGGCCTGGGCGGAGGCCCTCCTGGCGGCCGTCGACGACGGTCGCGTGGCCCGCGGCGACATCGATCTCGCCACGCGGCAGGCGCTCCGCGATTCCGCCCATGCGACGCTGCGGGCGCTGGCCGCGCGTCTCTTCGACGCCGAGCCGGACGCCGACGCCGGCCCCGCCATCGCGCGCCACGCGGCGGCGGCACGCGCCGGGGGGGACGGCGCTCGTGGCCGGGCCCTCTTCGAGCGCCACTGCGCCGCCTGCCACCGCGTCGAGGGGATCGGGCACGAGGTCGGCCCCGACATCGCCGCCTACGCCGCCAAGCCCGTCGAGGCCCTGGTGACGGCGATCCTCGACCCGCACCGGGCCGTCGACCCGCGCTACCAGGCCTACGTGGTGCTCCTCGACGACGGGCGGTCGCTGGCCGGCACGATCGCCGAGGAGACGGCGGCGGGGCTCGTGGTGGTGGGGCCGGAAGGGCGGCGCGACGCGGTGCAGCGGGCGCGGATCGCGGAGCTGCGGGGCACCGGGAAGTCGCTCATGCCGGAGGGCTTCGACCGCACGCTCGCCCCGGAGGAGACCGCCGACCTGTGGGCCTGGCTCGCCGCGCGGCGCCCGCCGCCGAAGACGCTCCCCGGCAATGTCCCATCCGTGGTGCGCGTGGCGGCCGATGGCAGCGCCGTCCTCGCCGCGACCGCGGCCGAGATCCGCGGCGGCGACATCGTCTTCGAGGCACCGCTGGCCAACGTCGGCATGTGGCACGGCGCCGACGACAGCGTCACCTGGCGGATCGACGCCGGCGCCGAGGTGGAGGTCGACCTCTGGGCGGAGTGGGCCTGCGACCCCGGATCGGCAGGCAACCGTCTGGCCGTGTCGGGGATCGAGCCGGCGATCGAGGTCGCCGTCGCCTCCACCGGCGGCTGGAGCCGCTACCGGCTCGTGCCGCTGGGGCGCGCCCGGATCGCCGCCGGCGCCGGGGAGATCGGCGTGCGGCCGGCGGGGCCGCTCTCCGGGGCGCTCGTCGACCTCCGCGCGCTGCACCTGGTGGCGCCGGGAGGACGCCCGCGGCCCCTGGGCGAGGTGGCCGGGACGGTCGGCGACGCGCCGGCCGATGGCGTGATGCCAGCCGCCGACGCGCCGCCCGGCGCGATCGCCGCCTGGCTGCTCGACGGCACGCGCCCCGAGTCGGATCGCGCCGCGCTCGTCGAGCGGCTCGTGGCCCCCGGGGCCGCTCCCGAGGCGGCGGGCGCCGCGATCGCCGCCCTGGCCGCGGGGCTCCCCGCGCCGTCGGGGTCGGCGGAGGAATACCGGCGCATCCCCTGGCTGTGGCGCGTGTCGGTGGCGGCGGGCAAGGGGGGCGACGCGGCGCGGTGCGGGGGTGTGATCGCCGCCGCGCTGCCGGGCGAAGGGGAAGGGCTCACGCACTGGCAGGCGGTGGTGCTCGGCGGCGGGATCGTCAACGGTGCCGGGCTCGCGTCGCGCTGGCCGGAGGAGGAGGTCGCGGCGGCGCTCGTCGCCGCAGGGCTGCCGAGCGAGGCCTGGGAGCGCGTGGTGGACGCCGCGGCGCGCATGGCCGACGACGCTTCGGTGCCCGACGGCACGCGCTACGACTGCCTGCGGCTGGTGGCGTTCCAGCCGCCGGGTCGCGCCGTGCCCCACCTGGCGCGCTATCTCGGCGAAGGGGTGTCGGAGGAACTTCGCCAGGGGGCCACCAGCGCCCTGGTCGACGTGCGCGATCCGACCGCCACCGCCGCGCTCGTCGAGGCGCTGCCCGGGCTCTCCCCCGGCACGCTCGATTTCGCGCTGCGGGGCCTGGTGCGGACCGAGGACCGTGTCATCGCGCTGCTCGACGCGATCGCCGGGGGGCGGCTGCCGCGGGCCGTGCGCGGCCACGAGGCGGTGGCGGGCCTCGTCGACCATCCCTCCGCCGAGGTGCGGGCCGCGGCGCGAGCGGTGCTCGGGGCGGGCCGCTGACGGCGTGGCGCGCCGGGGAGGCGCTCGGCTAGAATCGGCCGCGTCGCCCCCCCGAGAGGATCGCCACCATGCCCCCCATCGCCCGCCCGCTGTTCCCCTTCGTCGCGCTCGGGAGCCTGGCCCTCGCCGCCCCGCCGCTGGCCGCCGAGGAGTGGCCCGACTTCCGCGGTCCCGGGGGGCAGGGACAGTCGGCCACGACGGGCCTGCCGCTCGACTTCAGCGCCGACCAGCGCGTCGGGTGGAAGGTGGCGATCCCGGGCAAGGGGTGGTCGACGCCGATCGTCGACGGCGGGCGGGTGTTCCTCACCACCGCGGTGCCCTCGGGGGAGGATCCGCCGGCGCGGCAGTCGCTCCGCGCGATCTGCCTCGACGCCGCCAGCGGCGCGACCCTGTGGGACAAGGAAGTCTTCTCCAAGGACATGGCGCAGGCCAAGAGCCACGCCAAGAACAGCTTCGCGAGCCCGTCGCCGATCACCGATGGCCGGCTCGTCTACGTCCACTTCGGGCCGGACGGCACCGCCGCCCTCGACCGTGACGGCACCGTGGTGTGGTCCAACGACACGCTGCGCTACGACCCGCAGCACGGCGCGGGCAGTTCGCCGGTGTTCGCGGGCGAGCGCATCGTGATCACCGCCGACGGCGTGGCGGATCCCTTCGTCGCGGCCCTCGACCGCGCGACCGGGAAGGTGGCATGGCGGACGCCGCGGCCGGAGACGCCCGAGCCGAAGTGGTCGTTCTGCACGCCGCTGGTCATCGAGGCGGCGGGGAGGATGCAGGTGGTGAGCCCGGCGGCGTACATGGTCGTGAGCTACGACGCCGCCACCGGCGCCGAGCTGTGGCGGGTGCGCTACGCCAACAAATGGTCGGTCGTGCCCCGGCCGGTGTACACCCACGGGCTGGTGCTCGTGTGCACCGGCTACGACGGCCCGGCGGAACTGCTGGCCATCCGCCCCGACGGCTCCGGCGACGTCACCGACACGCACGTCGCCTGGCGCACCGACGACAACGTCCCCCACAACCCCTCGCCCGTGGTCGTGGGCGATCAGGTGTATCTGATCGCCGACAACGGCATCGCCTCCTGCCGCGACGTGGAAAGCGGCGCGGCCCGGTGGCGGCAGCGTCTCGGGGGCAACTTCTCGGCCTCGCCGGTGCACGCCGGCGGCACGCTGTGGATCGTGAGCGAGCAGGGCACCGTCACCTCCTTCCGCGCTTCGCCGGAGGCCTTCGAGCGGCTCGGCGGAGGAGAGATGGGGGAGGCGGTGTTCGCGTCGCCGGCGCCCGCCGCGGGGGCGATGTTCCTGCGCACCGCCGGCCACCTCTACCGGATCCAGTGAGCGCCCGGCGAGCGCGGGGGGCGCGGCCCGCCCGACCCTGACGGTCGGGTCGACCCTGCGGGCCGCTCCCTGGCAGACGCGGCAACCACCGCCCGGGCGCCCGCGCGGCCCTGAGCG
>CAISKG010000642.1 GCA_903885855.1 uncultured Planctomycetaceae bacterium | reverse complement strand
GGCCGCCGCGCACAGCCTCCCGCGGCGAGCGCCGCGAGGATCGCCGCCCCGACAAGTGCGCCCCGCGGACGGGCACGGACGACGCTTCCCATCGCCCCTCCCATCACGGTGCGGTGTCCGGGGCCGGTGTCGCGTCGCCGCGTGCGGCCGGGGGGCGGGGCGGCTCGGCGTCGCCGGCCCGGGCCCGGTGGCGTGCCTCGGCCTCCGCGTCGCCCCGCGCGGCGTGGAAATCGGCCAGCGCCCGGTGGGTCGGGGCGTGGTCGGGATCGACCGCCAGGGCGCTCGAGAGCCACTGGAGCCCCTCGCGCTCGAAGCCCTCCTCGAGGAAGATCACCCCCGCCTCGGCCCGCTTCGCCGCGTCGCCCGGAGCGCCGAGGAGATCGTGGGTCAGCTGGGCCAGGCGCCGCTGGGCCGCGGCGAGCCGCTCGGCCTCGGCCCGCTGCCGCTCGGCCCCCTCGCGGTCGCCGACGCGCGCCAGCGCCGCCGCGAACGACAGCCGGGCCCGCGTCCCGCGCGGATCCACCGCCACCGCCTGCGACAACAGCGCCGCGCCGCGCTTCACGTCCCCCTCGCCGAGGGCCATCTGCCCCAGCTCGGTGAGCGCCAGCGCCGCCTGATCGGCCGAGAGGTCGGTGCACAGGCCGTCGAGGAAGCGCTCCCGGGCGCCGGCCGGATCGCCGAGGCGCAGCAGGCATTCCGCCAGCCCCATCACGGCCGCGGGCTCGTCCGGCCGCTCCGCCAGGCATTCCTCGAAGCGCCCCCGCGCGTCGTCGAGCCGGCCGGTGTCGAGCTCCAGGCGCGCCACCTTGACCCGGGCGTCGTGGAAGCCGGGATCGAGTTCGAGGGCGCGCTGGTACTGCTCGAGCGCCAGCACCGGACGCTCGTAGCGTTCCTCGATCATGCCGCCCCAGTAGGGCGGCAGCGGATTGCCCGGCTGCCAGCGCGACCAGAAATCGAGGCACTCGCGCGCATCGGACATCCGGAAGCCGGCGATGAAGCCCTCGGCGAGCGCCTCGTAGCAGTCCTCGGCGTAGGCGTCGTCCTCCGACTCGGTCATGGAGCGGGTGATCTCGCGCTCCACGGCGCGGATCTCGCCGGTCTGCGCTCGGGCGAGGACGCGCTGCCGCGCCACGGGCCCGGCCGGGTAGCCCGCCGCCTCGGCCGCGCCGAAGGCCTCCTCGGCCTCCTGGAAGCGGCGCTGGCGGCGCAGGACGCGCCCCAGGAGGAACTGCCGCTCCGCGTCGCCGCGCGCGGGCGCGGACGCGAGCCGGGCGCGGAGCATCGATTCGGCGCGGGGCCAGTCGTGGTCGGCGATCGCGCCCTGCACCGCCGCGAGGTCGGCCGCATCGCGGAGGGCGCCCCCCCACACGAGCGCCGCCCCGACCACGGCCGCCAGGCAGGCCAGAAGGAGATTCCGCCGCAGCGGGGAAGCCTGCCGAGCGCCGTCCACGGTCCCCTCCCGCACGCCCGACGACGGCGCTGGGCCCCCGTTCGGCGTGCCGGTCACTTGCTCTCGAGGGCGAAGGTGAAGACGTTCTTCGCGGCGTCGGTGGTGACCTCGGCCGAGAGGCCGCTGGTGTCGGCCCGGCCATACTTCGCGGGCACCGGCGACTTCTCCACGTCCCCCTTCTTCTTCTTTTCGTACATCTTGATCATGTCGCCCGGCGACGGGGCCATGGCGGGCATCTCGCCCTGCGCGGTGAACTTGCTCACCGTCACCTTGCAGGGCCCCGCGGGCATCCCCGGCTGCCCGTTGGTCATGATCGTGAACGTGCCGGAGGCGTCGGTCTTGCCGTCGCTCGGCCGCCCCGAGGCGGGCACGAAGGTCACCGTGGCGTCGGCCAGCGGCTTGCCGTCGAGCGTCACCGTGCCGGTGGCGGGATGGAGCTTGGGGCCGGACGGGCCGCACCCGCCGAGCGCCAGCACCATGGCCGCCAGGCACACGCCGATCCACCCCTGCACCGCCGCTGCCGACCGTCGCATGCCGCTGCCTCCCTGGGATTCCGCCGCCGAACGCATCGCACCGCTCCCGGGGAACTCCCGGGAGCGGTGCGACGGTGGGATCACACGCTGCCTGGTGCCGCGCGTCAGTCGTCCATGTCGACGCTGGCGCCGTCCTTGCGACCGCCCAACCGCTGGTAGTTGGTGTGGTCGATCGTCTCGGGCAGGTAGCGGACGCTGCCGTCGCCCATGAGGAAGTTCGCCCCGCCCGGATGGCGCGAGCGGAAGCCCCACGAGTAGTTCCAGTTGCTCTTGGCGAAGCACTGGGGATTCGTGACGCGGGCGGCGGTGGCGGCGGCCTGGTTGTCGAAGCAGGTGGTCATGGTGTTGATCGGCACCGTCGTCGAGGCGTGGGCGTTGCCCATGCCGTTGAAGCCCCACAGTCCCTCGAGGTGATCGTGGCAGTCGGCCAGGATCTCGCCCACGAAGATCGTCTTGCTCAGGCCGTCCGACACCATGTTGAACGACACCCCCTTCTGCTCCGTGACCAGCCGGGAGAAGACGCCGGAGATGTCCTTGAAGTTCCAGGCGTTGCCATGGTCGGCCTGCCCGTCGGTGGCGGCGAAGCCGAGGTACTGGTTGCAGTTGCCGTCGTAGGAGGGCGTGCGCTGCGACCCGAGGCTGCCGGAGTAACTCGACTGCGCCCAGCCGTCGAACTCGCGGATCGAGTTGTCGGAGGGGCAGCGGGCGAGGGGCAGCTTGAGATTGCGCAGCTGCATGCCGCCGATGTCACGGAAGCGCTCGTCGGTGTCGCCGTTGAGCTTCACCTTCGAGGCGGGCCCGGTCTGCTCCATGAAGGGGAGCACGTAGGCGTGCCACGACACGGCCGGGTTGCCCCAGGGATTGGTGGGCGCACCGGAGGGGATGTAGCCGAAGGTGTCGTGGTGGTTGTGCAGCGCGAGCCCGTACTGCTTCAGGTTGTTGGTGCAGCTGCTGCGCCGGGCGCTCTCACGGGCGGCCTGCACCGCCGGGAGGAGGAGCCCGACGAGCGTGCCGATGATCGCGATCACCACCAGGAGTTCGACGAGGGTGAAGCCCCCGCGAACCGGTCGATTTGCTGTCGTCATGAGAGACGTCTCCGGAACGACGGAAGGAGGAAGGATGAACGGATGACGCACGGACGGAGGATCGGGAACGATGAAGGATGGAGATTCCGAAGGGCTCGGAGCGAGGAGAGGCCGCCACCGCCCGACGACCGGAGCCTTGGCGGAAATCGGCTCCCGCCAGCGGCGGCGGACACTCCGCCGGCGCGTCGCAGGGCCGTCACCCGCCGTTTTGAACCCCTCCCCGAACCCGTCCGGAATCTACCAGCCCTTTTTCGCGGAACGCAAGCCCCGGGGGGGAGGTCCGCGCCGAGCGGCCGCGTCAGTCGGTGCGACGTCGGTTGAGCCAGACGGTCAGCAGGGGGCGGGGGCTCGCCGGGTCGGCACGGAAGGTGCCGGCGACGAGATCGGTGCGGCCGTCGCCATCGACGTCGGCCAGGGCGAACGCGGCGTGCTCGCAGCGGTCGCGTTCGATGGCGTGCGTTTTCCAGCCATCCGGCGTCTTCTCAACCCACAAGAGCGAGTCGAACGTGCCCGGCGGATGCCCACCCTCCGAGGGATGGAACGCCGCGGCGACGAGGTCCTGGTCGCCGTCGCCGTCGAGGTCGGCCGCGGCGGCCTGGGAGATCCCCGGCATGACGGCGACCTCCTCGACCCGGAAGGCCCGGCCCCCGTCGTTCCACAGCACCCGGATGCCGTGGTTGGCCCGGGGAAGGCCGCTGTCCATGGTGTCGCCGTTGATGTGGATGATGTCGGCGTCGCCGTCGCCGTCGAGATCGGCCACGTCCAGGCCGCTCGAGCCCCACGACGGATCGGGGAGGCGGTGCACCTGCCGGTGGTCGGGGGCCCCGGGGGTGCCGCCGTACCAGACATCCACCGTCTCGTGTTCCTGGGCGAAGGCCGCCACCACGTCGGCGTGGCCATCGCGGTCGAGGTCGACCACCCGCGCGGCGAGGCAGCCGTGGCGCGGATCGAGCACCCGCTGCCCCGTCGCCGGCCCGCCCTCCCCCGCCCCGAGCAGGACGCGCAGCGCCCCGCTCCGCCGCCAGCCGAACTCCAGCACGAGCAGATCGGCGGGCCCGGTGCCGTCGAAGTCGATCGGCAGCGCCTCGACGACGCGCGACAGACCCTCGCGGATCGGCCGGATCGCGGCCTGGGCGCCCTCCCCGGACGGCTCGAGGATCGCCACCGACCCGAAGTCGTGGTCCTCGGGCATGTACGACCCGAGGTCACCCACGAACCACCGCCCGGCCGCGCCCGGCACGGGCGTGAGCCGGCAGGGATGGCCGCCGGCCGCCACGACGGAGGACGAGGCGGTGGAGCCATCGAGGTGCCAGCGGCGGATCTCGCCGGAGCGCATGTCGGTGGTGAGGATCGCGGCCCCGCCGCCGGACGGGGCTCCGTCGAGGGTCACCTGGGCGATGGCCGGCCCGGGCTGCTCGACCATCCCCGTCGGCTCGACCCGCTCGAAGACCAGCGGCGCGGCCGACTCGGGGCGGTCCGCCGCCCGGGGAAGGTCGAGCCGCTCGGGGGCCCCTTCCTGGAAATAGCGGATCGCCTCGGCCTCGCTCGGCACCGCGAGATCGGTGCGCAGCGACGCCTGCCAGAGGTCGAAGCCGAGCCTGACCTCCTGCGGCCACTGCAGCCGCGGAAAGTTGGCCGGTGCCGGAAGGGGGTGGCAGGCGCTGCAGAAGCGTTCCACGCGCTCGCGTGCGGCGGGGGAAAGCGGCGGCTGGGCCGCGACCGTGGCGGCGGCCGGGGGCACGCGTGGCGACTCGCGCGGGCCCCGCGAGACGGCGGCCGCCGGGGAGGCCTTGCCGGCGTCGCATCCGGCCGTCGCTCCGACCGCCGCCGCGACGACTCCCGCGACCAGCGCCGCCGCGCCTGCCCGGCTCACGAGGCCACCACCCGCCGCGCGGCAGCGCGCGGGAGATCCCGGCTCGAGGCCGACGCGAAGCGCCACCGGCTCACTCCTTGAGGAGATCCTTGAACACCTTCCGCACCTTGGCCACCTTCGGGGCGACCGCCCCCTGGCAGTAGGGCTGGAAGGGATTGTTCTCGAAGTAATCCTGGTGGTAGTCCTCGGCGGGATAGAAGGTGCTCGCCTCGGTGACCTCGGTGACGACCCGGTTGGGGAAGACCTTCGCGGCGTCGAGCGCGGCGATGGCCTTCTCGGCGGCCGCCTTCTGCTCCTCGTCGTGGTAGAAGACGCCGGAGCGGTACTGCGTGCCGACGTCGGCCCCCTGCCGGTTGAGCGTGGTCGGGTCGTGGGTGGCGAAGAACACCTCGAGGAGCTTTTCGTACGGCACCTGCTCCGGGTCGTACTCGATCTCCACCGCCTCGGCATGCCCGGTGAGGCCGGTGCAGACCTGCTTGTAGGTGGGGTTGGGCACCTTGCCGCCGATGTAGCCGCTGGTCACGGCCCCCACCCCCCGGATCTCCTTGTACACCGCCTCGGTGCACCAGAAGCAGCCGCCGGCGAAGGTGGCCTTCTTCATCGTCGGACCATCGGCGGCATGGGCGGCGGCCTGCATCGACGGGGCTCCTGCGAGAAGGGCGGCGAGGATGGCGGCGACGGCGGGGCCGCGCATCATCGCGCGGCGCGGAAGGATGTTCATCTCGGGCTCCTGCGGCGGGGGATCCGCGGCGCCGGGGGCGTCACGGAGACGCCGACCATTGTAGGAAGCCGGCGGGGATCGACGACAAACCGCAGCGGCGCGGCGGCCCATTCCCCGGCGTAGTCGACGCCGATCCGCGGCGTCCGCCGCACCCAGGCGGGGGGGAGGGGCCAGCGTGGCCCGGCCTCCGCCGGCGCCTCGAGCCACAGCCCCGCGTCGTCGACCGCCTCGCGACCGTCGTACCCCCCGTCGATGCCGAGCCCCCGCGTCAGCCGCCCAGGCCCCACCAGCCCCCCGGCGCCGCGGATGAGCACCGCCGCCGGCTCCCCCTCCTCCCCGGTGACGATGTTGAGCATCCAGTGGATGCCGTAGCAGAGGTAGACGTACCAGCGCCCGGCGGGGCCGAACATCGTGGCGTTGCGGCGCGTGGGACCGGTGCGTCCGTGGCAGGCCAGGTCGTGCGCGCCGAGGTAGGCCTCCACCTCGGTGAGGCGCCGCCGCGCGACGCCGCCATCCGCCCCGCGCACCGCCAGGGTGGCGCCGAGCAGATCGCGGGCCACGCGGTCGGCCGGGCGGCGGAAGAAAGCCGCCTCCAGGAGAACGCGGCCGGCGGCGGGAACGGCGCGGCGGGAGGGCATGTCGCGACGGGAAGGACGCGGGAGGTGCTGGCGGCAAACGGGCTCCACTGGGAGCGGCCGCGGCGACTTGGCATGATGCTCCCGCCGCCACCGGCCCGCAACCCGGCCCGGCCGCGCCCGCCCGGGCCATCCCCGGACGCTCCCCGTCTCCATCCCGCCCCCGTTTCCCACCCCGCCGGACACCCGCCCCCCCCATGGAAGCAGGCATCGTCGGTCTCCCCAACGTCGGCAAGAGCACCCTCTTCAACGCCCTCACGATGTCGAAGGCCGCGCAGAGCGCGAACTACCCCTTCTGCACGATCGAGCCCAACGAAGGGATGGTGAGCGTCCCCGACGCCCGCCTGGAGCGGATCACCCGCTTCATCCCGCCGCAGAAGGTGATCCCCGCGGCCCTCAAGCTCGTCGACATCGCCGGGATCGTGAAGGGCGCGAGCGAGGGGCAGGGCCTGGGCAACAAGTTCCTCTCCCACATCCGCGAGGTGGACGCCATCCTCCAGGTGGTGCGCTGCTTCGAGGACCCCGACGTGATCCACGTGGCCGGCAAGGTCGACCCGGTCTCCGACATGGAGACGATCGAGCTCGAGCTCGAGCTGGCCGACATCCAGCACCTCGAAAACCTCCTCCCCAAGGCGGAGCGCGCCGCCAAGGGGGCCGACAAGGATGCCAAGGTCAAGGTCGACGTGATGAAGAAGTGCCTCGCCCATCTCTCCGGCGAACAGCCGGTGCGCACGCTCGCGCTCGACGCGGGCGAGCGGGCCGTGGTGCGCGAGATCGGCCTCCTCTCCGCCAAGCCGATCCTCTACGTGGCCAACGTCGACGAGTCCG
>CAISKG010000641.1 GCA_903885855.1 uncultured Planctomycetaceae bacterium | reverse complement strand
GCATGGCGGGCTCGCCGATGGCGGCCAACGCGTCGGCCGCCTTGATCCGCAGCCACAGCTCCTCCGCCGACAACAGCCCCTCGAGGGTCCCGACGGCCGGGGCCCCGCGCTGCTTGAGCGCCGCCAGGGCCTGGCAGGCGCCGAGCCGCGCCTCGACCGCGGTGCCGTCGAGCATGCCGATCAGGGCCTCGAGCGGAGCCTCGCCGCGGCGTGCCAGCGCCATGGCGGCGCGCTCGCGGACGACCGGCGACCAGCTGCCGAGCCGCCGCAGGAGCTCCTCCGTGGAACAGGCGTCGGCGGCGCTCGTGCGGTCGGCGTTGTCCCAGCCGCGGCCATCGGCGACGAGCGCCCGCGCGGCGGCCGCGTCGAGCTGGGGGGTGATGCTCGGCCGCTTTCCCGTGAGCGTGATCGCCCTCCGCGGCATCGCCAGGGCCAAGAGCGCCGCTCCGGTGCTGTCCCATCCGGCGTAGCTGTCGGGGTCGCGCTCCGGCGGGCCCTGATGGACCGACGTGCCGTCCCAGCGCCGCGCGAGGTCGAAGTACCACCCGCCGAACTCCTCCATCCAGGCCCCGGTCGCGTGGGGCCCGGCCTGCGCGACCCCCGGCATCGCCCAGAGGAGATTGAAGTAATTGCCCGTGTGGCCGCAGTCCCGCTCCGGGCCGTGCGACGCCACGCTCATCCGGGAGAAGAACTCGGCCGCCTCCCCTTCCCCGAGCAGGCCGAACAGCACCGCCGCCATCCCGCACTTGCCGTTGTCCTCGTGCGTCTCGATCCAGGGATGGTGGTCGCCGTAGGGAACAGCCCCCTTGCCGACGTAGAACCGCAGCAGCCGGGCGCTCCGTTCGATCGCGGCGGCCACCTCGGGATCGTCGACGCCCGCGTCGCGCGCGAGCACGAGGCCGATCGTCAGCGGCAATCCCGGCGCGTTCATCATGCCGTATCCGCCGAGGCGGCCGTCCGGCCGGGCGAACCCGTGGCCCCAGGAGCCGACCGCGCTCTGCCCGCCGGCCGCCTCCAGGGCCAGGCGCCGCAGGCCCGGCATCACCGTCCGGTCGCCGGTCGCCATGACGTATTCCGAGAGCAGCATGATGCAGTAGCCGTAGTGCCAGGTCTGCATGCTCGAGGCGGTGAATCCGGCGGCCCACTCCGCCTCGCGTCGCACGAGCTCGCGGTGGGCCGCGTCGCCACTGGCGAGCAGGGCCAGCGCGGCGAGGCACCGGGGAATGGGGTCCGTGGCGCCCTCCCGGGAGGCGGGCTCCGCCATCCGGGCCGCCAGCGCCCGGCAGCCGCGTTCGAACACGAGCCGCGACTTCGGGCAGTCGAACGGCGCCGTCGGGCCGTAACTCCCCAGCACGGGCAGCCCGACCACCACGTCCTCGGTCGTCCCGTCCCGCCAGCGCGTCAGCACGAGCCTGCCGCCGCCCGCCTCGCTCTCGGCGTGCGTGATCGCCCGCCCCAGGGCGACCCGCGGGTCCGACGCGAACGGCTCGCCGCCGACCCCCAGGATGACGTCGCCGACCCGGACGAGGCCGTCGGCCGGGGAGCCTTCGTCCACGCGGGTCACGAGGATCTGCCGCGCGTCCTTGGTGACCAGCGTGTCGCAGTGCATCCAGCCGCGGAGCCCCGTCGGACCGAGGTTCCAGTCGTGCCGCACG
>CAISKG010000640.1 GCA_903885855.1 uncultured Planctomycetaceae bacterium | reverse complement strand
GGCCACGCCGCGCGTGCTCGGCGTCGAGGCCGCCGTGGCGGGGGCGATCCTCGCCCTCGCGCTCGCCGCGGCGCTCGCGACGGCCAGGCGATCCGCCGCGCCGCTCATCGGCGCTGGCGGGGCGCTCGCGGCCCTCGCCGGGCTCGCGCTGTGAGCATTCCCCCCGATCCAGCGGCGCGGCGCCGGCAGTGTGCCGCGCCGCGCCGCGACGGGGTTCACGGCTTGGCCTTGGCCTCGAGCTCCTCGAGGTAGGCCTTGATCTGCTCCGCCATCTGCGGCGGCAGGTCGTCGCACAGGGCCACCGCCTTCTTCTGCGTGGCCAGCGCCTCGTCGGGCCGGCCGGCCATCTCTTGCAGATGGGCGAGCGTGTCGAGGATCGAGGGATCCTTCGGGGCCAGCGCCACCCCCTTCTCGGCGACCACGACGGCGGCCGCGACGAGGTCGTTCCCCACGTCCTTCCCCGACTGCGCGAGGGTGACGATCGACCAGGCCAGCGCGTTGAGCTGGGCGGGCTCGTCGCCGGCCTTGTCGGCCATCGTGCCGAAGGCCTCGAGGGCGTCGGCGCCGCCGCGGGCGATCGCCGCCTCGAGCTCCATGCCGGCGACGATCTCCACCAGCTGGCCGCGGACGGCCGTGAGGCGGGCCTTGACCCGCGGCTGCTCCGCCTTCTCGATCATCCCGTCGAGCATCTCGAGCGCCTCGGTGCCCTTCTTGGCGCCGAGCAGCATGCGGATCTCGCCGAAGGCCTCGTTCACCCGCTCCATCTCCTTCTGCTCGACCGCGTAGGCCGCCCGGTCCCACGAGCCCTCGACGATCGAGCCGAGCGGCTCGTCCATCTCCATCGGGTGGCCGATCCACTCGATCTCGCCCGTCTTGCCGACGATGAACGCGGTGGGGATGCCCCCCTGGCCGGCGGCCTCCATGTAGTCGCGGTGGACCGAGCGGTCGGGATCGACCGTGAGGCAGTAGCCCTCGGTGACCTCGTCGAAGGTCTGGCCCTCGCCGTTGTCGCGCTCCAGGAACTGCGCGACGGTGTCGAGATCCTCGTCGCTGATGCTGATCACCTGGACGTCCTTGTCGGCGTAGTCGGCCTGCACCTGCGCGATGTGGGGCATGCTCATGATGCAGGGACCGCACCAGGTGGCCCAGAACTCGACGACGTACACCTTGCCCGGCTCGAAGTCGGTCACCTTCCCGAACTTCCCGCCGCCGTCCTGCACCCAATGCTCGACGTCGAGCGCCGGGGCCTTCGAGCCGATGCCGAGCTCGGCGGCATGGGCACACGCGGCGGCGCCCGCGAGGATCGCCAGGGCGAGGGATATGCGGTGGATCGTGGCCATGGGACGGCTCCTCTCGACGGGGAAGGGATGGCGGACGGAATGGCGGCGGCGCGGCGGCCCTCAGGCGACGGCGCCGCGACGGGCTCCATGGGGGGATACCGGGACGCCCCCCCGCGGCAGTCTACCGCGGGGTGAGCGGAGGCCAACAGCCGCCGCGAGGGCCGCGCCCGGGCCGATCCCCGCTCAGCCGTCGGCCGGCGTCAGCCCCCAGCACGATGTCCCACGCGGCGGCCCGCTCGCCGATCCGCGAGCCCTCGAGCGGGGCGAAATCGGCCACCACCGCCGCCGCCTCGGCGGCCCCGAGCGCGCGGAAGATGCCGTCACGCTGGTTGCCGGGATGCCCCTTCACGTAGCACTGCGTGGTGAGCAGGTGGCGGCCGCCGCGGCTCACCTTGACGTGGATGTGGGGCGCGCGGCCGGGATAGGCCACCGGGAGGATCGTGCGGAAGCCCCAGGCCCCGGCGAGCCCCGTGAGGAAGCGGCCGTAGCCCTGGAAGCGCCCGTCGCGCCGCTCGGCGTTGCCCGAGCCGCTGTGGAGATACGCGCCGTGCGCGTCGCACTGCCAGATCTCCACCAGCGCCCCGCGCAGCGGCGTGCCGGCGGCGTCGAGGACGCGGCCGGAGAACCAGGCGGGCTCGCCGTCGGCCGGCGTGGCGTCGTCGCCGATGGCGAGGAGGTCGTTGTCGGTGTCGAGCGGCAGCCGGTCGGGGAAGAAGGGCCCCTCGGTCTGGCTGGGCGTGCGCGTGAGCTCGTCGGCCCAGGCCCCCGGCCGGGCGGCGAAGAGGGCCGCGATCGCCCCCAGGCGCAGGGCGCGGCGGCGCCCCTGGTCGGGGCGCTCGAACGACTTGGCGTTGAGGAGGTGCATGGCGTCGCTCCGGAGGGGTGCGGGGGCGGTCGGGGAATCAGGCGAGGATCTCGTGGACGACGCGGCCGTGGACGTCGGTGAGCCGGTAGCGGCGCCCCTGGAAGCGGTAGGTGAGCCGCTCGTGGTCGATGCCCATCAGATGCAGGAGCGTGGCGTGGAAGTCGTGGACGTGGACTGCGCCTGAGACGATGTTGTAGCCGAACTCGCACGTCTCGCCGTGGGACACGCCCCCCTTCACGCCGCCGCCGGCCATCCACATCGTGAAGCAGCGCGGGTGGTGGTCGCGGCCGAAGTCGCCCCGGGGCACGTACAGCCCCTGGCAGTAGTTGGTGCGCCCGAACTCGCCCCCCCACACCACGAGCGTCTCGTCGAGCATCCCGCGGTCGGCGAGATCCTGGACCAGCGCCGCCGAGGCCTGGTCGGTCTGGCCGGCCTCGGAGCGGATCCCGCCGGCCAGGCCGCCGTGGTGGTCCCAATCCTGGTGGTAGAGCTGGATGAAACGCACCCCGCGCTCCGCCAGGCGCCGCGCGAGGAGGCAGTTGGCCGCGAAGGTGCCGGGATCCTCCGCGCCGGGGCCGTACTTCTCGATCACGTGCCGCGGCTCGTCGGCGATGCCGGTGACGTCCGGCACGCTCGCCTGCATGCGGAAGGCGAGCTCGTAGTTGGCGATCCGGGCGGCGATCTCCGCGTCGGGATCGCCCGCCTGCCGGTGCTCGTGGAGCCGGCGCAGGCCGTCGAGCGCGGCGCGGCGGCTCTCGCGCGACACGCCGGGCGGGTTGCCGAGATAGAGCACCGGATCGCCGCCGGAGCGGAAGCGCACCCCCTGGTGGCGGGTGGGGAGGAACCCCGCCCCCCAGAGATGCGACATCAGCGGCTGGCCCGACTTGTTCTTCGTGATCAGGACGACGAACGAGGGGAGGTCGTCGGCCGAATCCCCCAGGCCGTAATCGAGCCAGGCACCCACGCTCGGCCGCCCCGGGATCTGCGCGCCCGACTGCATGAACGTGACGCCGGGGCCGTGATTGATGCTCTCGGTGTGCATCGCCTTGAGGAAGCAGAGCCGGTCGGCCACCGCGGCGGTGTGCGGCAGCACCTCCGAGAGCCAGGCCCCGCTCTGGCCGTGCCGCTCGAACTTCAGCGGCGAGCCGACCAGCGGAATCGAGCTCTGGTTGCCCGACATGCCGGTGAGCCGCTGCCCGCCGCGCACGCTCTCGGGCAGCTGCTCGCCGGCCCGGGCCACGAGCGTCGGCTTCCAGTCGTAGAGATCCAGCTGCGACGGCCCGCCCGACTGGAAGAGGTAGATCACCCGCTTCGCCTTCGGGGCGTGATGGAAGGCGTCGAGCGCGCCGTGCGGCGCGGCCGCCGCGCCGGGTGCGTCCGCCGCCGCCCCGCGGCGCGAAAGGAGCTCGGCGAGCGCCAGCCCCCCGAGCCCCAGGCCGGTGTCGGCCAGCAGCCGTCGCCGGCTCGCCGCGGGCGCGGGGGGCAGGGGACCGGCGGGAATCGACGGGAGGGGATCGTTCATCGCTTCATCACCGTGTCGTCGTGGCTGGCCAGCGCCCCGAACACCGCGGCCAGCGCCGCCACGTCGGGGGGGGCGAGGCCCGCGGTCGGCGGCACGCTGCCGACGCCGAGGAGCTTGGCGGCCTCGTCGGGATGGGCCAGGTACCAGGCGTGCTGATCGGCGTGCATCCGCGCGAGGATGGCCCGCTCCTCGTCGTCGGGGGCGTGGCCGGTGAGGCGCTCGAACCCGGCCGCCACGAGCGCCTCCACCGGTCCGCCCGCGCCCCCGGGCCGGGCCGGATCGGCGAGCAGTCGCTCGGCGAGGACGCGCGTCGCCTCCACGAACTGCGGCCCGTTGAGGAGCACCAGCGCGTGCAGCGGGGTGTTGGTCGTGTCGCGCTTCGCCACGCAGACGACGCGCTTCGGCACGTCGAAGCTCTCGAGCACGGGCCCCGGGCCGGTGCGCCGCCAGAGGGTGTAGAGGCTGCGGCGGTGGAGATCGGCGCCGCTGCCGGGGGCGGCGGGCTTGAACGACTCGGCGAGGTCGTAGGTGCTCACCGGCGGCCCGCCGGTCCGCTCCACGAGGAGCCCGCAGGAGGCGAGGATCCCGTCGCGGATCATCTCCGCCGGGAGGCGGTGCCGGGGCCCGCGCGCGAGCCAGACATTGGCCGGATCCTCGGCCGCGAGCCCGGCGTCGGCCCGGCTCGACTGCCGGTAGACGCGCGACGTCATCACGAGCCGCACCAGCGCCTTCATGTCCCAGTCCAGGCCCCCCTCGGCCGCGCCACGCGAGAAGCGCCAAGCGAGGTCGTCGAGCACCTCCGGATACTCAGGCCGCACCGACTGGCTGCCCAGATCCTCCGGGCTCTTCACGAGCCCCTGGCCGAAGAGCGCCTGCCAGACGCGGTTGACCGTCACGCGCCCCAGGAGCGGATGGCCCGGCGCCACCAGCCACCGGGCGAGCCCGAGGCGGTTGCGCGGCTGGTCGGCGGGGAAGGGGGGGAGCACCGCCGGGGTGTCGGGCCCCACGGCCTCGCCGCGCTTGTCGTAGTCGCCGCGCGTGAGCACGTAGGCGGTGCGGGGCTCGGCAAGCTCGCGCATCACCATGATCTCGGGGGGCTGCTCGGCGAGGTCGTCGCGCGCCCGCCGCGCCTCCTCGAGCGCCCGCCGCGCCTCGGCCACGCCCGCGTCGAGGGCGGCGGCATGGTAGCCGCCGAGGAGATCCGCCGCGCCGTCCGGGCGGCGCTCGAGCAGCCCGGCGATCGTGCCGGGCTCGGCGAGCTCGCGCACCTCGAGCGGCGCGAGGGCCCGCTCGAAGACGCGCACGTCGTCGACCACGCCCCCCTTGAAGCCCTGGTCGCGCATCCGCTCGCCGATGCGGATGTGGTCGCCGCCGCCGCCGGTGATCTCGCGCGTGAGGGCGTCGCGCACCACCTCCGTCGCCGCCGGCCGGCCGTCGACGAAAATCCGCAGCCCCGCCGCCGTGCCCGATCCGTCGCTCGTCACCGCGACGTGCGCGAAGCGCCCCACCGGCACCGGCTCGGCCGTGCGCACGCTGGCGGCGTCGCCCGGCCAGAAGTGGATCAGCGACCACTGCAGATGGCCGTCGACGACGAGGAGCTCGTAGCCCCGGCTGCCGGCGTCGGTCCAGGCCTGGGAGCGGTGGAGCACGACCGCGCGCTCGTAGCGGCGCGGCACCTCGATCCAGGCGGCCACGGTGAATGGCCGGCTGCGCCGGAAATTGCCCACCGGCGTCTGCACCGGATGGTCGCCGGTGAGGCGCACCCCCTGCCCGGCGTGCCCCGGCGCGAGCGTGTTCTCCGGGGGGGATGTCGCCCCCGCCACGCCGTCGATGGAGGCGGGAAAGCTGCCGTCGGCGGCGCGCTCGTCGAAGGCGTAGCGGGCGATCTCCCCGGCCAGCCGCCCGGGGTCGGCGGCGCCGAGCCCGTCGGGGGCGTCGCGCGTGCCGGCGAGCCACTCGGCGACGGCGCCGCGCGCGAGCGCCTCGCGCCGGTGCAGCTCCGCCTCCGCCAGCCGGCATTCCTCCTCGGCACGCTGCATCGCCGTCTTCCAGGCGCCGTCGGCCACGCGCAGCTTGGGCGTCGGCACCGCGGGAGTGAAGTAGCTGTAGAGACCGGCCTCGTCGATGTCGTCGAAGAAGGCGAAGAGGCCGTAGTACTCGCGCTGCGAGAGGGGATCGAACTTGTGGTCGTGGCAGCGGCAGCATTCGAGCGTGAGCCCGAGGAAGGCCGTGCCGAAGGTCGTCACCCGGTCGTTGACGTGGTTGACCCGGTATTCCTCCTCCACGCTCCCCCCTCCGCCTCCTGCTGGTGGAGGCGGTAGACGGCGGTGGCGAGGCTCTGCTCGTCGGTGGCGTTCGGGAGCAGGTCTCCGGCCAGCTGCCAGGTGACGAAGTCGTCCCAGGGGAGGTTCCGGTTGAAGGCGTCGATCACCCAGTCGCGCCACCACCACACCGGCCGGTCGCGGTCGACCTGG
>CAISKG010000639.1 GCA_903885855.1 uncultured Planctomycetaceae bacterium | reverse complement strand
CCTCGCTCGGCTCCTCGCCCACGAACTTGCGATAGATGTCGACGATGCCGCCGAGCTTGCGGTCCATGTACTCGCGGCCGAGGTGGGTGAGGTCGAGGTAGACCTGGTTCTGGCCGGCCACGCCCATGCCGAGCTTCACGCACACCTCGAAGATCTCGCGGGTCGCGATGTCACGCGGCACGATGTTGCCGTACTTGGGGTACTTCTCCTCGAGGAAGTACCAGCGCTCGGCGTCGGGAATCTGGCGCGGGTCGCGCGTGTCGCCCTTGGCCCGCGGCACCCACACGCGGCCGCCCTCGCCGCGTGCGCTCTCGCTCATGAGGCGCAGCTTGTCGGCGCCCGGGATGGCGGTGGGGTGCACCTGGATGAACTCGCCGTTGCCGTAGGCGGCCCCGGCCTGGTAGACGCGGCTCACGGCGCTGCCCGTGCAGACCATCGACATCGTCGAGCGCCCGAAGACGAGGCCGCAGCCGCCGGAGGCGAGGACGACGGCGTCGGCCGCGAAGGCGCGGAACTGCATCGACACCAGATCCTGGCAGACGGCCCCCCGGCACCGGCCCGACTCGTCGATCACCGGCGAGAGGAAGTCCCAGAACTCGAACTTCCGGATCTTCCCCTCCGACTCGAACCGCCGCACCTGCTCGTCGAGGGCGTAGAGGAGCTGCTGGCCGGTGGTGGCCCCGGCGAAGGCCGTGCGCTTGTAGAGGGTGCCGCCGAAGCGGCGCTGGTCACGGAATCCCTCGGGCGTGCGGTTGAAAGGCACGCCGAGGCGGTCCATCAGGTCGATGATCCGCGGGCCCCAGTCGGCCATCTCCTTCACCGGGGGCTGGTGCTGGAGGAAGTCGCCGCCGTAGACCGTGTCGTCGAAGTGCTTCCACTCCGTGTCGCCCTGCTGCCGGGTGAGGGCGTTGACGCTGTTGATGCCCCCCTGCGCACAGACGCTGTGCGACCGCTTCACCGGCACGAGGCTCATCAGATCCACCGCGGCGCCGAGTTCGGCCAGCCGCATGGCGGCCGAGAGTCCGGCGAGTCCGCCACCGACCACGAGGACACGGGGCTGGGCCATGGTGCGTCAATTGCCTCCGGAGGAGAGCGGGGGGAGCGTGAGGGGGGGCGGCTCGGCCCCTGCCCGGAGATCCACGGCGCCGTCGTCGGTTCCGCGGCCCGCCGGCGTGGTCGCCACCGGTTCGTCGCCGCTCTGGAGGCGCCGGAATTCCTCCATCCGGGCCTCGACCTTCTCGGCGGCGGCGATGTCGGTGCCCCGCAGCCCGCCGATGGCGCCGAGGCCGGCGGCGGCCAGGAGCGTGCCCACGGCGATGCTCACGACGTTGGCCCGCCGCATCGCCGCCGGGCTCGTCCACAGGCCCCAGGTGATGCCCAGGGTCCACAGGCCGTTGGAGAAGTGGAACACCGTCGAGAGCACGCCGATCGCGTAGAGGAGGGAGACCCCCAACGGCGCGATCGCCTCGGCGGCCGTGCTCGTGGCGTGGTGGGGATCGAAGCTTCCACCGCCGAGCGGCTTGCCCAGCCAGTGCAGCTGGATGAGATGCCAGATGATGAACGCGAAGGCGATCATCCCGGTGGCCCGCTGGAGCGTGTAGCGGACGTTGCCGGCGTAGGGGTAGCTGCCCACGTTCGGCAGCCCGCCGGCGATGATCACGAACCCCACCGCCGCGTGAAACAGCATCGGCAGGAAGATGAACAGGATTTCGATCGGGACGAGCAACGGCCCGAGCGAGTGGATGAGATCCACGCGCGACTGGAACGACGCCGGACCGCCGAGCACGGAGGCGTTGGTCAGCAGGTGGACGGCCAGGAACGCCCCCACGGGCACCAGGCCCGAAAGGGAGAAGAGCCGGTAGATGAGAAACTGGTGGCGGGCGAAGAACGACCGGGAGGACTCGTTCGGGGACACGCTCGGCCTCACGTCGGCGGGATCTGGACTGCCTTGGGGAGTATAGGGGGGCAGGGGCCACCGGCAACGCCGCCCCGCATTTGGCGGAGCGCTCGGCCGATTTTTATACTCTCGGGGAGCGTGAGGTCCGTTGCGAGGGAGTTCCGTCGGTGCCGGAGTCGCCCCTGCTCATCGTCGTCCGTGACTCCCCCCCAGGCCCCCCGGCCGGCGGCGGAGCGGCCGGCGGTACCGCCGCGACGACCGACGTCGTCGCCGGGATCGCGGCGCCGGGGGGCCCGCGTCGAGGTCGTCGACGGTCTCGGCGCGGCCGCCGAGCGGCTCGCCGCGGGCGCCGACTGCCGCCTCGTGATCGTCGGCACGGGCGCGGCGGGGCAACTCGAAAGCGCGGTGCGGGCGGCCCGCGTGCTCGAGCACTTCCCCGACGGCGTGGCGATCCTCGACCCCTCGGCCGCGGTGCGCTGGGCCAACGCGCGGGTGCGCCAATGGTGCGGCGGCGAGGATCCCTCGGGCACCGGCTTCCTCGCGGCGCTGGGCAACCCCGAGATGCTCGGTCCGGAAGCGCGGCCGTTCCACGCCGCGCTCGCCTCCGGGCGGATGACCGAGACGCTCGTGCGCACCGCCGACAACCGCTACCTGCATCTCCATTCGGCGCCGCTGATCGCCGCGGCGGGCAGCGCCGGATCGGAGGAGGATCATGTCATCGTCTCGATCCGGGACGTCACGCAGACGATCCTCGAGCAGCAGAAGCGGGCGGCGATCCACCAGGCCGGGCAGAAGCTCGCCGATCTCTCGCCGGCCGAACTCGCCGACATGACCATCGAGGAGCGCATCGAGCTCCTCAAGAGCAACATCCTCCACTACTCCCGCGACCTGCTCCAATTCGACGTCGTCGAGATCCGCCTCCTCGACCGGCAGACCGGCCGGCTCGAGCCGCTCCTCGCCGAGGGCATGCAGCCCGAGGCGGAGGCGCGGATCCTCTTCGCCCGCACCGAGCACAACGGGGTCACCGGCTACGTCGCCGCCACCGGACGGAGCTATTTCTGCGACGACACCACGAAGGATCCGCTCTACCTGGAGGGGTGCAAGGGGGCGAAAAGCTCGCTCACGGTGCCGCTCATGCTCCACGATCAGGTGATCGGGACGTTCAACGTCGAGAGCCCGGAGCCGGGCGGTTTCTCCCGCACTGACATGCAGTTTCTGGAGATCTTCTCCCGCGACGTGGCGGTGGCCCTCAACACGCTCGAGCTGCTCGTCGCCGAGAAGGCCTCCACCACCGCCGAGAGCATCGAGGCGATCCACGGCGCGGTGGCGCTGCCGGTGGACGACATCCTCAACGACGCGGTGAGCGTGATGGAGCGCTACATCGGCCACGACGCGGACGTCGTGGAACGGCTCCAGCGCATCCTCCGCAACGCCCGCGACATCAAGCAGGCGATCCAGAAGGTCGGGGAGAAGATGACGCCCAGCACCGCCCACGCGCAGCACCGGCGCGGCGAGCGGCGCCGGGCCCTCGCCGGCAAGCGGATCCTCGTCGTCGACGCCGACGAGCAGGTGCGGGCCGCGGCCCACTGCCTGCTCGAGCGCAACGGATCGGTCGTGGAGACGGCCCGCGACGGGGCCGAGGCGACGTCGATGGTCCGCGCGGCCGGCGCCGAGGACTACGACGTGATCATCGCCGACATCCGCCTCCCCGACATGTCCGGCTACCAGCTCTATCTCCGCCTGCGGGAGATCCTCGACCACGTGCCGCTGGTGCTCATGACCGGCTTCGGCTACGACCCGGGCCACTCGATCGTCAAGGCACGGCAGGCGGGCATCGGGCTGGTGCTCTTCAAGCCGTTCCGGGTCGATCAGCTGCTCGACACGGTGGAGCGGGCTCTGGTGAGGCCCCTGGCCGGAACCGGACCGGCCGCCGCCGGGCCCGTCGCCGACGACTGAATCGGCCTCGGGGCGGTGGATCGGGGGCGGCCGCGCCGCCCCATCATCCCCCCGTGTCGGGGCGTCGCCGGGACAAACCGGCGTTTTTCCCGCGAAAAACGCCTTCTTTCGGGCGCGGGGATGCCCTTGACCCGCCTCCCCCCGGGCCAGTACCTATCCCGCCCGAATCCGTTCTCCAGACCGAGGGGACCCGACCCATGGCACGAACCCGAGACACCGCCGCCCTTCACGGCAGCCCGGCACCGCGATCCCGCAGCCTGCGGCCCGCCGCATGGATGCGGTCGACGTGGGTCGCCGGCGGGGTCGTCACCACCTCGCTCACGCTGGCCGGCGCGGCGCTCGCCGACGAACCGCCGCTCGAGCTCCCCACCCCCGTCGCCGAGCAGCAGGCCGCGGAGGCCGCGGCCGCCGACGCCGCCGGAGCCCGCCGCGCGATCGAGCAGGCGCTCGAGCGCTCCGCGGCCGCCCGCCCCGGTGCCCCGACCCCCGCCGCCCCGGCCACCGCCGACGCCGCCCTCCCCCGCGACCTGATCGTCGCCCGCCTCTCGGCGGAGGTGGCCGCCCGGCAGCTCGAGGCCCGCCGCGCCGCGCAGCGCAGCCCCGGCGACGCCCTCGACATCCTCGAAGCCGCCGCCACCGAGGTGAACGCCGCCGACATCGCCGACGAGACGCGTGCCCAGCTGCTCAAGCGCATCGACCGGGCCCGGGGCGAGATCGAGCAGATGACCGGCAAACGGGCCGCCGACATCGCCATGGAGCGCCGCAGCGCCGAGATCGACGCCCGGGTGGCGCGCGAGCGCAACCAGAAGGTCGAGGTCGACCAGCGTCTGGCCCTGCTCGTGGACGAGTACAACCAGATGATCGACGAGCGCCGCTACCCCGAGGCGGAGGCCCTGGCCAAGAAGGCCGCGCAGCTGGCCCCGGACTCCGCGGTGGTGCGGCAGCTCCTCTCCCAGAGCCGCATGATCCGGCGCCTCGACACGCAGAAGGCGATCGGCGACGCGAAGGAGGAGGGGGTGATCGAGGCCCTCGTCGACGTCGACCGCTCGAGCACCCCGTTCGTGGGGCCGATCGAGTTTCCGGAGATGAAGGACTGGCAGGACCTCACCAAGAACCGCAGCCGCCTCGACGCCGAGGGGCGCGGCCGTGCCTCGCCGGCCGAGGCGGCGATCCACAAGCAGCTCTCCATGCCGGTGGTGGCCGTCCACCGGGGTGAGCCGCTGGCGGTCGTCCTCGACGCGCTGGCCAAGCAGGCCGGCGTGCCGATCCACCTCGACATGGTGGGGCTCGAGAGCGAGGGGGTGCGCAGCGACACCCCGGTGACGATCTCCCTCGACCAGAAGATCTCGCTCAAGAGCGCCCTCAAGCTGCTGCTCGAGCCGCTCCACCTCGATTACTGCGTTCGCGACGAGGTGCTCAAGGTCACGAGCCCGCGGCTCATGCAGGGGCAGATGTACAGCGTCTCCTACCCCGTCGCGGACCTGGTGATCCCGATCCCCAACTTCACGACCGACGAGACCGGCCTCGATCGGGCCATCAGCGCCGGCTACTCGCGCCTCTCCACGCTCTCCAATGTCTCCGTCCAGGCGGGCCCCGCCCCCGGCGTGCTCGCCCAGGGGGGCTCCGACGCGGCGCTGCCGCAGACGGCGCTGGCACAGGTGCCCGGTGGCGGATTGGGGGCCCAGGGGAGCGGATCCACGCTGCCGCTGCTCGGTTCGAGCCCCGTCCCCGGCGGCGGTTCGCAGGCCGACTTCAGCTCGCTGATCCAGCTCATCCAGGAGACCATCGCCCCGGAGACCTGGGCGGCCCAGGGCGGCACCGGTGCCATCCAGTCGTTCGCCACGAACCTGAGCCTCGTCATCACGCAGACGCAGGAGGTCCACGAGCAGATCGCCGACCTCCTCCAGCAGCTGCGCCGCCTCCAGGATCTCCAGGTGGCGATCGAGGTGCGCTTCATCCGCCTGAATGACAACTTCTTCGAGCGGATCGGCGTCGACTTCGACTTCAACATCCAGTCGAACGTCCGCGAGCCGCTCAACATGACCGCCCTGCCGACCGGGGGCGGCGGCTCGCAGTCGCCGTTCACGCTCGGCATCCCGGCCAATCCCGGCGGCCCGTCGCAGCTGATCGGCCTCGACAACCTCGGCAATCCCGGCGTCGCGCGGGCCGGCAACGTCTCCAACCTCGGCAACAACGCCACGCTCGGCGGACAGCCCCTGCAGAACTTCTACTCCGTCCCCTTCCGGCAGAACAGCTTCGGCTCGGCCGCGGTGCCGCAGCTCCCCGGCCTCGTCGATCCGATCAGCTCCGCCGCCACGTTCGGCTTCGCGATCCTCAGCGACATCGAGGCCTACTTCCTCATCCAGGCCGCCCAGGGCAACCAGCGGTCGAACGTCATGCAGGCCCCGAAGGTGACGCTCTTCAACGGTCAGACCGCCTTCATCAACGACACCGTCACCCGTCCCTTCGTGACCTCGGTGAATCCCGTGGTGGGCGACTTCGCCGCCGCCCAGACGCCGGTGATCACCATCCTCAGCGAGGGGACGAGCGTCAACGTCCAGGCGGTGGTCTCCAACGACCGGCGTTTCGTGCGCCTGACCCTCGTGCCCCGCTTCACGCAGATCGGCAAGGTGCAGGAGTTCCAGTTCGAGGGCACCCGCTCCACCTCCACCAAGAGCGCCGACGAGAAGTCGGGCCTCGACGGGGGCATCGGCCAGGCAGGGGAGAATCCGTTCGGGGCGTCGCTGGGCATCAACGCCAAGACCGCCAACGAGCAGACGATCCGCTCCAGCGGCACCACGCTGCAGCAGCCGGAATTCATCTCCACCTCGGTGACGACGACCGTCAGCGTCCCCGACGGCGGCACCGTGCTCCTGGGCGGGATCAAGCGGCTCCGCGAGGGGCGCAACGAGTTCGGCGTCCCGATCCTCTCCAAGATCCCCTACATCAACCGGCTCTTCAAGAACGTCGGCATGGGGCGCGTCACCGACAGCCTGATGCTGATGGTGACGCCGCGGATCATCATCCAGGAGGAGGAGGAGGACAAGCTCCTGGGCATCAACCGTCCCTGACGGCGGCCCCGGAAGCCCTCCACCCACCATGCTGCGCGGCTGGTTCATCGCCGGTGCCCTGCTTGGCGGTCTCGGCGTCGCCGCCGGCGCCTTCGGCGCCCACGGTCTGAAGGCGCACTTCGAGGCCAACGGCCAGGCGGCCAACTGGGAGACGGCGGTCCGCTACTGCCTGTTCCACGCCGTGGCGCTCCTCGCCGTGGCCGTGGCCGCCGGACTGCCCGAGTGCACCGCCTGCCGCGGCCGCCTCGGCGCGGCGGGCTTCTGTTTCACCGCCGGCACGGCCATCTTCAGCGGCCTGCTGGCGATCCTCGCGCTCACAGGGCTGCGCATCCTCGGCGCGGTGGTGCCCGTGGGCGGAGCGCTGTTGATCGCCGGCTGGGCGTTCGTCGTGGCCGCCGGCCTTCAGGCCGCCCCGCCGCGGTAGAACACCCGCCGCGGATTGCGCACCAGCAGGTCGAGCCCCAGATCGACCGCGCGCTCCTCGCTCCAGCCGCGCTCCTCCACGAATCGCCGCGCGAGCACGCGCGCCAGCACCCGGCGGTACATGGCGAACTTCGGGTAGCCGAACTCCACCTTGTACATGTCGCTGTAGTAGCCGAGGAGCTTCGTGCGCGGCACCGCCTCGAGGCGCTGCTCGAGATCCGCCTCGATCGTCGCCGGCGTGTTGGCGTACCACCAATGCCCGAAGGGAAGGACGTTGGGGAAGATCCAGGCGAAGGCCGTCAGCTCGTGGTTCAAGGGGCGGGAGAGGACCGACACCGGGAACGTGACCCCCGGGAAGGCGTTGAACAGCGGGGCGTAGTCAGCCAGCGAGAGCCGGCCGTCGAGCAGATCCTGTCCCTGGAAAACGCCGCCGGGATAGACGCCGCGGCGCACCCCGATCATCAGGTCGAACGGCAGCCCCCGCGCGCCGCAGACCCCGGCCACGTGCCAGAAGAGGTGCGCGGCGATCGTCGCCCGGTCGGCGGCCGGTGCCTCGGGGCCGTGGCGGTGGACCGCGGCCAGGGCGGCCTCCGCCTCCGACCGCGGCACCGCCCGGGGCCGGAAGTCGGGCGGGAGCGAGATCGCCGCCGCCCGGGCGCCGCGGGCCACGAAGCGGTCGGCGACGGCCTCCAGCGCGGCGTCGAGGCCGGCGAGGTCGCCGGCTCCCCGTCCCGAGGCCCGCTCCAGCCGCTCGACGACGCCGGGCTTGGCGAGGTGGAACACCAGCTCGTCGACGCGCAGGCAGGGAACCCAGCGAGCCGTGTCGAAGCCCTCGAGCGGATCGTCGAAGTCGTTGGTGAGGAACACCGCCTCGATCCGGCTGCGCGCGAGCACCGTCGCGGCCCACTGCGGATCCGCCGAGCGGCTCCGCACCGCCGCGTCGAGGTCGTGCCAGTTGGAGGCGTCGAGCCGCGCGGCGTCGAACCCGAACAGATCGCGACCCAGCTCCAGCAGCCATTCGTGCTGCACGGTGTTGGAGAGGGCGTCGAGCCCGTCCACGATCCGCCCGACGCGCGTGGCGTCGTCGAGCCCGGCCCCCTCGATGCGCTCCCGGGCGACCCCGGAGGCGTGGACGAGCTCGGTGTAGTAGTGGTAGCCGAGGATGTCGGCCAGCGACCGCGCCGCGGGGGCGTGGGGATCGACGTGCGAATGGGGATCGACGAACGTCGCCTTCCCCAGCTCGGCGCCGATCCTCGCGGCCAGCGCGCTCGATGCCGGCACGCTCATGGGTGTGGCCGGGGGATCAGCCCCCCCCGGCGGCCTCGCGTTCCTGCTGGGCGTCGATCTGGTCGAGCCGATCGTCGAGCTCCGCCGCGTTCTCCTCCATCCGCTCGTCGCGCTGGTCGAAGCGATCGTCGAGTTCCGCGGCGTTCTCCTCCATCTGCTCGTCACGCTGGTCGAGCACGTCGTCGTTCATCGGCTCGTCGCCGAAGGGATCGTCGCCGGGCCGCGGGGTCGGATCGGCGAAGGGATCGTCGGAGTCGGGCGTCTCTGGCGTCGCCCGCGGCGCGGG
>CAISKG010000638.1 GCA_903885855.1 uncultured Planctomycetaceae bacterium | reverse complement strand
CGGGAAGGAGCAGGCCCACGAGCGTGCCGATGATGGCGATCACGACGAGCAGTTCCACGAGCGTGAAACCACGCGGCCGGCGACCGAGGGTGCCCCGCGACGGGAACCGTGCGCTGCGATGGACGGCGGACATGGTGATCTCTCCCCGTGGCGTGTCGTGATCGAATCGATGCGTCGGGTCGGAAGCGGTGCGCCGGGCGCCGGTTCCGCGTCGGATCCGCGCCGGGCGCCCCGGCGCGCCCCTTCGCGGAAGGTAGGCCGCGGACGGCCGGGAGTCAATGAAAAGATCCCCCGAACGAGGCCCCCCGGCCCGCCCTCCACTACGGCCGATCGGCCCGGAGGTTCGCGCGGGGGCCGTCCGGGTCGGCGGGGGGGCCGGGAATCTCCTCGAGGGAGGCGAACGTCCGCAGCATGCCCTCGACGGTCGCGGCGTCGATCGCATCGACGCGGCGTGTGGTGGGGGCCAGGCACGCGGCCCGCAGGAGCGCGTCGTCGATCGCGGCCAGGCCGCGGAAGCGGCGGGCGGCGACGGGGCCGGCGGCGCGGGCCGCGGCCACCCCGGCCTGGAGGTCGTCCTCCGAATGCACCACGCGCTCGGGGCCCCCTGCCGGCGCGACCACGCCCCAGGGCGCGCGCACCCACCCCACCATTCCGACGTCGAGGAGGGGACGCATCCACTCGAGCAGGAAGCCCAGCAGCAGGACGCCGCAGTGGATGCCGTCGGCGTCGGGATCGGTGAGGATGAGGAGGCGGCCGTAGCGCAGACCGCGCGGATCCGGCGGCTGGCCCAGCGTCGCCCCCAGGGCCTCCGCGAGCGCCCGGAAGAAGGGCTGCGCCACGACGCGTCGCCGCGTCGCGCGCCGCGCGTTGAGGGGCTTGCCCTGCATCGGCACGAGCCCCTGCCGCTCCCGGTCGCGCACCCGGGCCACCGCCAGCGCCGCCGACTCCCCCTCCACGACGAACAATTCGGCGTCGGGGCCCGAGGTGGCCGCGTGGATCGGCTCCAGTGGGCGGGCTCCCCCCGGCGGCCCGCCGGCACGTCGGCTCATCCGCGGTTCTCCGGCCGACCGAAAAGTGTTACCGGGGGCGTGTGGGGGCCTGCCGCAGGCGCCGCTGCCGCACCTTCCCGGGGGTAGACTCGGGGTCTTCGCCTGCCCGCCGCGGGCTCCGCACCATGCCATTGAACATGCCCCCCCGATCTCCCGCCACCCCGCCGCGCCATCGGCGCCGTCCGGGTCGCGCCGTGCGCCGGGCGCTGGCCGCGGCGGTGGTGGTCCTGGCCGCGGCCGCGGCCGGCCGGGCGGAGGAGGGGGCGGTGCCGCATTTCGAGCGCGACATCGAGCCGATCCTCACCGCCCGGGGCTGCAACGGCGGCGGCTGCCACGGGAAGTCCGGCGGGCAAAACGGCTTCGCGCTGTCGTTGTTCGGCTTCGATCCCGACCTCGACCACCGCTCGATCGTGTCCGGCAGCCGCGGCCGGCGCCTCGCCCCCGCCGCGCCGCTCGACAGCCTGCTGCTCCAGAAGGCCACCGGGACGGTGCCCCACGGCGGAGGCCGGAAGCTCGATCCCGACGGCGACGACACCCGGCTGCTCGCCCGCTGGATCGCCGCCGGCGCCCCGCGCGGCGCCCCCGACGACGCGCGGCTGGAGCGGATCACGCTCGATCCGCCGCCGCGGTCGCTCGCGCCGGGCGAGACGGTGGCGCTGGCCGTCACCGCGCACTACTCCGACGGCTCCTCGCGCGACGTCACGGCCACCTCCGCCTGGCATGCCTCGGAGCCCGCCCTCCTCGACGTCCGCGACGGCCAGGTCCGCGCCGGCGGGCACGTGGGGGAGGCGACGGTGATGGCGCGGCACGTGGGGCGCATCGCCACCTGGACGGCGCCGGTCGTGCGCCCCGGGAGCGTCGACGCCGCGGCCTACGCCGCCCTGCCGCGCCGCACGCCGTTCGACGAGCCGGTGTGGCGCAAGCTCGCCGCCATGCACCTCCTCCCGAGCGGGCAGGCCGCGGAGAGCACGCTCCTGCGCCGCACGAGCCTCGACCTCGTCGGCCGCCTCCCCACGCCGGAGGAGAGCCGGGCGTGGCTCGCCGACACGGCCCCCGACAAGCATGCCCGGCTCGTGGAGCGGCTCCTCGAGCGGCCCGAGTACGCCGACTTCCAGGCCAACAAGTGGGCTGATCTCCTCCGCCCCAATCCCTACCGCGTCGGCATCAAGGCGACGCTGGCGCTCGACACCTTCCTGCGCGACTCCTTCCGGGCCAATCTGCCCTACGACGAATTCGTGCGCCGGCTGCTCACCGCCACCGGCAGCACCTGGCGCGACGGGGCCACGACGATGTTCCGCGACCGGCGCGGCCCCGACGAGATCGTGACCATGGCCAGCCAGCTGTTCCTCGGCGTGCGGCTGGAATGCGCCAAGTGCCACCAGCATCCCTTCGAGTCGTTCTCGCAGGACGACTTCTACTCCCTGGCGGCGTTCTTCGGGCGCGTCACCTACCGGGGCACCGGCCTCTCCCCGCCGATTTCCGGCGGCGAGGAGACGATCGCCGTGGCCCTCTCCGGCGAGGTGCGCCATCCCCTCTCCGGCGCGGTGCTCCCGCCCCGGCCGCTGGGCGGCGCGCCGCTCGAGATCCCGGCGGGCGAGGATCCCCGTGCCCGCCTCGTCGATTGGCTCGTCTCGCCCGACAATCCCTACTTCCACCGCGCCGCCGTGAACCGCATCTGGGGGGAACTGTTCGGCGTGGGCATCGTCGATCCGGTGGACGACTTCCGCGCCACCAACCCCCCCTCGAACCCCGAACTCCTCGACGCCCTCGTGGCCGAATTCCGCGCGGTGGGCACCGACCAGAAGCGCTTCCTGGCACGCGTGCTGGCCTCGGCGGTGTACGACCGCGCGAGCCTCCCCGAGGGGGACAACGCCACCGATGCGCGCGATTTCTCGCGCCACTACCGGCGCCGGCTCCGCGCCGAGGTGCTCGCCGACGCCATCGACGACGTCACCGGCTCCCCCTCCGCCTACGCCGGTCATCCGTCCGGATCGCGCGCGGTGCAGCTGTGGACGCACCGCGCGCCGGCCACCTTCCTCGACGTCTTCGGCCGCCCCGACCCCAACCAGGATCCCCCCTGCCAGCGCGATCCCGACGCCACGGTGGTCCAGTCGCTGCACCTCATGAACAGCGCCGACATCGAGGCCAAGATCGCGGCCGAGGGCGGCCGCGCCGCCCGGCTGGCGGAGTCGGCCGCCGCGCCGGCGGAGATCGTGGAGGAGCTCTACCTGGCCTGCTACTGCCGGTTTCCCACCTCGGCGGAGCGCGAGTCGCTCGCGGCGCTGTTCGGGGCGGAGGGGAGCTCCCGGCGGCGCGCGGCCGAGGACATCCTCTGGGCGCTGGTGAACTCGCCCGAATTCGTGTTCGTCGACTGACCCCGGTTGCCGTCCATTCCCCGCCCGTCCGGAACCGCCATGACACCCCAGCCATCGCCCCCGATCCCCGCCCGGTTTTCCCGGCGCCACGGCCTCTCCCTCGGCGTCGGCGGGCTCGCCGGCGGGAGCTTCCTGGAGCTGGTGCGGCTGGTGAACCTGGCCCGCGGCGCCGAGCCATCCGCGCGGCGGCCGTGCAACTGCATCCTCATCTGGATGGACGGCGGGCCGACGCACCTGGAGATGTTCGACCCCAAGCCGGAGGCGCCGGCGGAGATCCGCGGGGAGTTCGCGCCGATCGCCACGAGCGTGCCCGGCGTGCAGTTCTCGGAGCACCTCCCCCGGCTGGCGTCGATCGCCCACAAGTTCGCGGTGGTGCGCTCGGTGTGCCACAACCAGGGCAACCACGGCGCCGGCAACCATTACATGATGACCGGCGCCCCGCCGCGGATCCCGGTCGGCTGCGGCGCCTTCGTCAGCTTCCATCCCAGCATGGGATCGGTGGCGTGGCACGAGCGGCCGGCCCCGCACGGCCTCCCCGGCTACTTCGCCTTGGGCGGCATGACGCGCTCCGGCGGCCCGAACTTCCTCGGCGCCCGCTACGCCCCCTTCGCCGTGGACGCCGATCCCAGCGCGGCCGGCTTCCGGATCCGCGACCTCGCCCCGCCGGCCTCGGTGGAGGGGGCGCGCTTCGCCGGCCGCCGCGACCTCCGCGCCCTCACCGACCGCCTGCCGCGCTTCGCCGACGCCGCGGCGGTCGATCCGGTGCGCGGGCTCGACGAGCACTACGCGCGCGGCTACGACCTCGTCACCTCGCCGGAGGCGCAGCGCGCCTTCGACATCGCCGCCGAGCCCGACGCGGTGCGCGACGCTTACGGCCGCGACGCCTTCGGGCAGCGGGCGCTGTTGGCGCGCCGGCTGGTGGAGGCGGGGGTGCCGTTCGTGACGATCAACGACGGCGGCTGGGACCACCACAGCGCCATCTTCGACGCGCTGTCCAAGCGACTCCCCTCGTGGGACCGCACCGTCGCGGCGCTGATCGAGGATCTCGAGTCGCGCGGCCTCCTCGAGACCACGATGGTGCTGGCGCTGGGGGAATTCGGGCGCACGCCCGCGCTCTCCACGCTTCCCGGCCAGACGAAGGCGGGCCGCGACCATTGGTCGGGGGCGATGTCGATCCTCTTCGCCGGCGGCGGCGCGCCGGGGGGACTCGTCGTGGGGGCCACCGACCGGCTGGGCCACTCCGCCCGCGACCGCGTCCTCTCCCCGGAGAACTTCGTGGCCACCGTCTACACCAAGCTGGGGATCGATCCGGGCAAGACCTTCCTCACCCCCGCCGGGCGGCCCACGTTCCTGGTCTCCGATCCCACCCCGATCCGCGAGCTCTTCTGACGTGCCCCGCGGAAAAGGTGCCAGCCACCACATCTGGCGAAGGTGGATACACATCCGCTCCAGATCACCCGGATGTGGTGACTGGCACCTTTGCCGCGCGGGGGTCGCGTGGGTCGCGATCCTGTCGCTTGCCGCCGCCGCGCCTCCGGAGGCGACGCGGATCTTCCCGCCGGGCGTGCAGCGCGGCGCGACGGCCACGGTGAAGGTGTCGGGCGCGTTTCCGGTCTGGCCGGTGACGGCGTGGACCGACCGACCGGGCACCACCTGGGAGCCGCAGGCCGAGAGCGGCACGTACCTCGTCGCCGCCGCGGCGGACGCGCCGCTGGGCCTCCATCTCGTGCGTTTCACGTCGCCCGAGGGGTCGAGCGCCCCGCGGCGCTTCGTCGTCGGCCACCTCCCGCAGCTCGTCGAGACCGAGCCCAACGACCGCCCCGCCCTCCCCGACCGGGCCGACCGGCCCGGCGCGTTCGACGGGGCGGCGGTCGTGGTCGATGGCGTGCTCGCGGCGGCCGGCGACGCCGACTGCCACCGGGTGCACCTCGCCGCCGGCGAACTGCTCGTGGCCCAGGCCGACGCTCACCGGCTGCTGCGTTCCCCCGCCGATCTGGTGCTCGACGTCGTCGACGCCGCGGGCAACCTCCACGCCCGTAACCTCGACGCCGCCGGGCTCGACCCGCGCGTCGCCTTCACGGCGCCCGCCGAGGGGGAGTACGCCGTGCGGGTGTGGGGCTTCCCCGAAAACCCCGACTCGACGATCGGCCTGGCCGGCGGCGAGGGCTTCGTCTACCGGCTCGTCCTCGGCCGCGGCCGTTTCCTCGCCGGCACCCTGCCGCTGGCGACGAGCGTCGGCGCCGACGCGGCGCTCGAGCCGCTCGGCTTCGGCCTCGAGGGCGCCGCTCCGATCGCGCTGGCCGGCGCCGCGACGGCGTCGGCCGGCGATGCCGGGGGCACCGTGGCCGTGGCGATCGACGGCGTGGCGGGAATGGCCGAGGTGGCGGTGGTGCCGCGGCCGGTGGTGGCCGGCGGCGACGCGGCCGTGGCGGCGCCGGTGACGTTCTCGGGTGTGCTGCGGGCCCCCGGCGCGGTGGCGCGGCACCGCGTGAGCGCCGCGGCGGGCGCGAAGCTCTCGTTCGTGGTCGAGGGGGTGGCGATCGGCACGCTCCTCGATCCGCTCCTGGCGATCCGCGACGAGGCCGGGGCGCTCCTCGCCTCGACCGACGACCTCCCCGGCCGGATCGCCTGGACGGCTCCCGCCGACGGCACGGTGGTGGCGGAGATCCGCGACCGGCGCGATCAGGGCTCCCCCGCCCACGGCTACCGGCTCACCGTCACGCCCGACCTCCCCTCCGTCGCCGTGACGTCGGCCGTCGACCGGGTGACCGGAAAGGCGGGCGCGGCGATGGAGGTGGCGCTCGAGGTGCGGCGCGAGCACGGCCATGCCGCGGTCCTCGAGGTGGTGCTCGTCGATCCTCCCGAGGGGGTCTCCGCCGCGCCGGCCACGTCGGCCGCCGAGGGGGATTCGTCGAAGAACGTGACGCTCGCGATCACCGCCGCCGGGCCTCTGTCGGCGCCGGTGCGGATCGTGGCCCGCGACGCGGCGGCGGCGGGCGCCCCGCCGCTCCCGGTGCGCTTCGGCCCCGAGGGACTCGACACGCTCTGGCTGGGCGTCACCCCGCCGTGAGCGCCGGCCCGCCGCGGGCCATTGCAGCCGGCCGGGTGGCAGGGGAATGATGGGAGCGTCCCCCCCTTCTCCCCCGCCCCTTTGGAGCGCCTCCATGCCCCCCTTCCGAACCGTCGGCCCGATCCTCGCCGCCGCCCTGCTCCTGGCCGCCGTCGCGGCGCCCCTCGCGGCCCAACCGAGCGCCGCGCCGCCGGCCGTCGACGAGGCCACCGCCGCGCTCCACGCCGCCTTCACCGAGGCGATGACCAACGTCAAGCTCGTGGGGGTGTTCACCGTCGACGGCGCCGACGAGGGGCGCATGCAGCGCGACGAGTACACGATCTCCTCGGTGACGAAGTCGCCCAAGGGGGACGTGTGGATCGTCTCGGCGCGGATGCGCTACGGCGACGTCGACCTCACGCTCCCGGTGCCGGTGGAGGTGAAATGGGCGGGCACGACGCCGATGATCATCCTCGACAAGGTGACGATCCCGGGCCTGGGCACCTTCTCGTCGCGCGTCCTCATCGACGGCCCGCGCTACGCCGGCACCTGGCAGCACGACGCCGTCGGCGGCCACATGTTCGGAAAGATCGTGCCGGCGGAGGACGCCGGCTCGGACAAGTGACCCCCGACGAGACTTCCGACACGACCCCGAAAAGGTGCCGGTCACCACATCCGGGTCCGCCGCCGGATACGGCGGCGAACACCGCTGAAAAACCGCGGCTTTTTCCGGGGTGTCCGGGGTGGAAAAAGGGCGTGGATGACTTTTCCCGCGGGCCGCTAGCGGCGGGCCTCGGTGTCGGCGACGAAGCGGCGCACCGCCTCGAGGTCGATGTCGGCGGGGCCGTTGTCGAGGAGCCAGCGCGCGTCGGCCAGCGCGGCGTCGGTCTTCCCCAGGCGCTTGGCCATGAGCATCCGCATCACGCGCTCGCGCGACGCCTCGGGATCGACCACGAGCATGGCGTCGAGGTAGCGGAGCATGGCCGGGGCGTCGTCGTCGCGCGAGGCGATCCCCAGGAGGTTGTTGAGCATGCGGAAGAGGATCGGCCGCGGGCCCACGGGGGCCAGCAGGTCGTCGGTGAGTTCGGCGCCGCGCAGCCCCCGGTAGAGCGCGGCCACCCCCTCCCGGTCGAGTCGTTTGGCACCGTCGAAGACGTCGATCCACGCCCCCGCGCCGCCGTCGCCGGGGAGGTGGCGGACGAGGAAGTGACCGGGCAGCCCCACCCCCTCCATCGCCAGGCCCTGGCGGCGCGCCAGCTCCATGTAGACCACCGCCAGCGTGATCGGGATCCCCTCGCGGTCGTCGACGACCTCGTCGACGTGGCTGTTGGCGCGGTTGTAGTAGTCGCCGCGGCTGCCGTGGAACCCGAGCTCCTGGAACAGCACCCGGTCGAGGACGGCGAGCCGGGCCGGCTCGTCGGCTTCCGCCGGCGCCGCCGCCGCCACGTCGGCCGCGAGGCGCTCGAGATCGCCCCGGGCCGCGCCGGTGTCGAGCTCGGGATTGTCGAGCGCCGAGACGAGCAGCGCCGCGCCGTAGAGGTCGACCGGCCCGTCGGCGGCCAGGAGCCGCTCGAGCGCCTCGACGGTGCGCCGCGCCTGGACCTCGCGCGCGAGTCCCCGCAGCACCTTCCCCTCGCGCTCGAGCGCGTCGGCACGCTCGAGTAGCGCGGCGTCGCCGGCGGCCCCCTCGGCGACGAGGCCGCGGATCGCCTCGGCGGCCCCCTCCGGCCCCAGCGCCGTGCTGCCCAGCGCCACCACGCGCGCCGCCACGGCCGCGTCGGGGCGCGACGGCGGCAGGTCGCGACCGGCCGCGAAGCCGCGGAACTCGGCCTTCGTGTCGCGGAACTTCGCGAGCCCCACCCGGCCGCGTCCCAGGCCGGCGTCGGCCGATGCGAACACCGGCACGTCGTTGACGAGGCAGGCGATCCCCTCGGCCGTGCGTCGGACGCGGAGGTGGTTCCAGTCGCCGGGGCGGTAGGCGGCACTGGGGCGATCCTCGAGGATCGCCCAGGAGAGGACGTCGGGGCCGTCGAAGCGCGTGAGGCGCAGCCCGCCGGCGCTGGGGTAGAAGCCGTAGTGGCGGTCGCCGCCGTCGGAGCCGAAGACGAGCCCCGCCGCGCCGGCCTCGTCGTCGAGCTTCACCCAGACGGCGATCTCGTGGGGCAGCTCGGGGGGCTCGGCGACCGCCAGACAGAGGGAGCGGCCGCCGAAGCCGCTGCCGGCGCCCTCCACGCTGATCCGCCCGGCGCGCTGCCGCCAGCGCGCCCCGCCCACCACGGTCCATTCGCGCGGGTCGATGGCACCGATGGTGAGCCAGCGATCCATGGTCACGGGGTTGGGATTCTCGAGCAGCGGCGCGAGCTGATCGACGCCGACGGCGAAGCCGAGGAAGGGGGTGACGAGCGACTTCATCGTCACCACGCCGTGGACCCGTCCCTCGAGGTCGAGCAGCGGGCCGCCGCTGTTGCCCGGCTCGATGGGGATCGCCAGCTGGATCATCGTCCGGCCGTCGATCTCGCGCCGGCCCGAGACGCGCCCCGAGACGACGCTGCGCTCGAGGCCGTGGGGATTGCCGAGGGCCACCACCTCGCGGCCGTCGGCGAGCGTGGCCGGGTCGCCGAGCTCGAGCGCCACGAGCCCCTGCCGGGCGATGCGCACGATCGCCAGGTCGGCGGCCCGCTCGGAGGCGTGGATCGCGACGACGTCGTGGCGGCTGCCGTCGGCGAGCTCCACGCTCACCGGCCGGCCGTCGCCGATGACGTGGTAATTGGTGGCGATGAGGCCGTCGGGGGAGACGACGAAGCCGGTGCCGAGGCCGCCGTCGCGTTCGCCGCGGCCGCTGGAGCGGATCGTGACCACCGACTCGCGGGCCCGCGCGGCGACCTGCTCGACGGCGTCGGGGCGTGCCGGCGCCGCCGCGGGGGCCTCCCCCGCCGCGCTGCCCGGCCACCCCACCGCGAGGAGGCCGGCCGCCACCAGCACCGCGGCGGGCCCCCCAGCACCCGGCCCGGTCGATCCGCGTCGTCCTGCGCCCCGGCGTGCCATCGCGATGCCTCCTCGGGAACGGGCGATTCCGGCCTCGGCGCCCGAAAACCATGGCCCGGCCACGTTGCGGCCCGGCCCCGGCGCCGTATTCTCCGGTCATCCGTCAGCCGGCAAGCATAGCCCCGAGGCGACCTCCGCCATGCGCTCCCGCCGTTCCGCAACGCTCCTGGCTGTGGCGATCGTCCTGTCGAGCCTCGGTGGCTGCGGCCGCCCAGCCCGGCCACCCGCCGCCGCCACGCCCCCCGTCGCGGAGCCGCCGCGCGACGACGCCACGGCGGTGGTGGCCACGCCGGTCACGATCGCACCGGCGGTGCGGCCGCCCGTCGCCTGGACCGAGGCCGTCGGCGAGGTGGCGAGCGGCGCCGATCGCTTCGCGCTCGAGCTCCACCGCACCCTGGCCCAGGCCGCCGGCGACCTCGTCGTCTCACCGTTCTCGATGCATGCGGCGCTGGCGATGACGGCCTGCGGGGCGCGGGGCGAGTCGCTCGGGCAGCTGCGTGCCGCGCTCCATCTCCCCGAGGGCGACCGGCTGGGCGACGCGGGCGACCTGGCCACCTTCTACGCCGCGGGCGACCGGCCCTACGAGCTGGCCGTCGCCGGCGCGCTGTGGGGCCAGGACGGGCTGGCCTGGGAGCCGGCCTTCGTCGGGCTCCTCGCCGACCGCTTCTCGGCCGGCTTCCAGGAAGCGAGCTTCGACGACGATCCCGAGGGCGCGCGGGAGCGGATCAACGCCTGGGTGTCGGAGCACACCGGCGCCCGCATCCCCGGGCTCCTCGGACCGGGCACGATCACCCCGCTCACGCGGATCGTGCTGACCAGCGCCGTCTACTTCAAGGGGCGCTGGGCCGAGCAGTTCGATCCGGCCCGGACGACGATGGAGCCCTTCCACCGCGCCGACGGCACCGACGTCGTCGTCCCCCTCATGCAGCGCCAGGGGGAGGAGCGCCACTTCGCCGGCGACGGCTTCCAGCTCCTCCGCCTCCCCTACCTGGGCCGAGACCTCGAGATGCTCGTCCTGCTCCCCGCCACGGCCGACGGGCTGCCGGCGCTCGAGGCGCGCCTCACCCCGGAAGCGCTCGCGGCGTGGGCCGGGGCGGCGGAGGAGGTCGAGGTGCGGATCCACCTTCCGCGCTTCCGCATCCAGGCCGCCAGCGGCACGAGCATGAACGACCCGCTCCGCACCCTCGGCGTCACCGACATCTTCAATCCCGGCGCCTCCGATCTCTCGGGCATGACCGCCGCGGAGAAGCTGGTGGTGTCGGCGGTGATCCACCAGGCCTTCGTGGACGTCAACGAGGAGGGCACGGAGGCCGCCGCCGCCACCGCGGTGATCGCCAACCTCCCCGGTCCGCCGCCGCCGCGGCCCGTCGAATTCCGCGCCGACCGCCCCTTCCTGTTCATGATCCGTGACGCCGTCCACGGCACGATCCTCTTCATGGGGCGGCTGACCAGCGGCGGCGTGGGGACGTGACGGCAGGGCAGGACGCGGCGCGGGCGCGGGAGACGGATCGACGGCCCGGCCCCGACGGCGCGGCCGGCGTGCCCTGGATCCACACCCTCCGCCTCCACTTCGTCGTCGTGATCTTCACGGCCACCGCCTTCCTCGGGCAGTGGATCTCGCTGCCGGCCCCGGCGGTGGTGGCGTGGCGCACGGGGCTGGCCGCGGCGGGCGCCGCCCTGGTGGCGACGCTCGCCTCGCGCCGCGATCTCCTCCCCCCGCCGCGCACCGCCGCCGCGCTCGTGGGCACAGGCGCGATCGCCGGCCTCCACTGGATCTGCTTCTTCGCCGCCGCGCGGCTGGCCACCGTCTCGATGTGCCTGGCGGGAATGGCGACCACCTCCCTCTTCACGGCGCTGGTCGAGCCGCTGCTCGAGCGCCGGCCGGTGCGGCCGCGCGAGGTGGGGCTGGGGTGCGTGGTGGCGGCGGGAATCCTCCTCGTCGCGGGCTTCGAGCGCGGCCGGCTCGCGGGGCTCGGCGTGGCGCTCGTGGGGGCGCTTTTGGCGGCGATCTTCCCGGTGCTCAACCGGCGGATCGTGCGCGCCACAGGAGACGGCTGGACGGCGCGGCCGATGGTGATGGTGGCCTGGGAGATGCTCGGGGCCTGCCTGGCGGCGCTCGTGGTGCTGCCGCTGCTGCCGGGCCAGTCGGGATGGTCGGGGCTCTTCGCCTGGCAGGGGCGCGACTGGCTGTGGCTCGCGATCCTGGCCTGGGTGTGCACGGTGTGGGCCTACGCGCTGCACATCGACATCCTCCGCCACGTCAGCGCCTTCGCGGCGAACCTGGCGACGAATCTCGAGCCGGTGTACGGGATCCTCGCCGCGGCCTGGCTGCTGGGCGAGCACCGCGAACTCCATCCGGGCTTCTACGCCGGCGCCGCCACGGTCGTCGCCGCCAACCTCGCCTGGCCGCTGCTCTCGCGCGGGCGCGGCTGAGGTCCGCCGCGCCGGACCGCTTTGCGGGGCCGCGCGGGGAGCCGTATCCTGTCGGGCCGCGGCGCCAGAGCGTCGTGCGCTCCCCCCAAGGCCCCCGGGAACCCGCCCATGAACCTGCCCCGCCTCCGCACCGCGGCGCTCCTCGCCCCCCTGCTCGTGGCCGGCGCCGCGCTCGGCGCCCCCGAGGAGACGACGATCACCGAGATCGCGCCGGGGGTCTTCTTCCGCAAGGCGCAGACGGAGCCGGTGTTCACCGGCTGCAACCAGGGCTTCGTCGTGTTCCGCGACCACGTGCTGGTGATCGACGCCAACTTCCCCGGCCAGGCGGAGAACGTGATCGCGTCGATCCGCGAGCGCACCGACAAGCCGATCAAGTTCGTCTTCGACACCCACTACCACGGCGACCACGCCGACGGGAATCAGCAGTACGTCAAGCTCGGGGCCACGATCGTGGCCCAGGAGCGCAGCCAGCCCCTCTTCCAGACCAAGGGCGCCGACGGCTTCGACGGCGCCAAGAAGAACCGGGCCGCGGAGTACGGCGCGCTGTCGTACGAGGTCCCCTCCCTCTACTTCTCCCACAAGCTGGTCTTCGACGACGGCGATCAGCGCGTGGAGCTGCTCTTCCTCGGCCATGCCCACACCGCCGGCGACGCCGTGGCCTGGCTCCCCGAGCACGGCATCCTCTTCACGGGCGACGCCTGCGTGAACGGCGCCTTCAACTACACCGGCGACTCCGACACCGCCAGCTGGATCGCGGCCCTGGGCGCGATGGAGGACCTGGGCGTGAAGACGCTCTGCCCCGGCCACGGCGAGATGGGGGGCCCGGAGGTGATCGCCAACCAGAAGCGCTGGTTCACGGAGCTGCGCGGCGCGGTGAAGGCGGCGATCGGCCGCGGCGAGGGGCTCGATCGCATCAAGGAGACGCTCGACATCCCCTTCTACAAGGAGTGGACGGGGCTCGAGGCCACGACCCGCACCGAGAACATCGAGCACGTCTTCAAGGAGCTCTCGAGCCCCGGCAAGCCGCTCGGCCAGCGGCGCCCCCACCGCCACCCTCATCCCCATCCGCACGCCGGCCTCTCGGGGGGCGGCCGATGAGCCCCGCGCTCCGCGCCGCCGCGGCGGGATGCGTCGCGGTCGTCCTGGCCGCCGGCGCCGCCGCCGAGGAGGGGCCGCGCCTCTCGCTCGAGCGGATCATGGGGAGCCCGGCCCTGGCCGGCCGCGTGCCGCGCGGGCTCGCCCTCTCCCCCGACGGGACGCTGGCCACGCTCCTCGAGCCGCGCCCCGACGACCGCGACCGCTACGACCTGTGGGCGATCGACACCAGCTCCGGCGAGCGCCGCATGCTCCTCGACTCCACCGCCTTCGGCGGCGGCGAGATCTCGGAGGAGGAGAAGATGCGCCGCGAGCGGGCGCGCGTGGGGGGATCGCGCGGCGTCGTCTCCTACGCCTGGGCGCCCGACTCGCGGAGCGTGCTCGTGCCCCTCGACGGCGACCTCTACGTGGCCGCCACCGGCGGCGCCGCCGCCGAGGTCCGCCGCCTCACCGACACCCCCGCCACCGAGCTCGACGCCAAGATCTCGCCGCGCGGCGGATTCGTGTCGTTCGTCCGCGACGGAAATCTCCATCTCCACGACCTCCGCGCCGGCACCGAGCGGGCGGTGACCGCCGACGGCGGCGGCACGGTGTCGTGGGGGAGCGCGGAGTTCGTCGCCCAGGAGGAGATGGACCGCCACGACGGCCACTGGTGGAGCCCCGACGACCGCCGGCTGGTGGTGGCGCGCGTCGACGAGGCGGAGGTGCGGGTGGTGCCGCGGGCCGCGATCGGCGCCGACGGCACGCGCGTCTACGACCAGCGCTACCCCCGCGCCGGCACCCCCAACGCCGCGGTCACGCTCCACATCTTCCGCACCGACGCCCCCGACGCGCCCCCCGTGCCGGTCGATCTCGGGGCCGACGCCGACATCTACGTGGCCCGCGTCGACTGGGCCCCCGACGGCGGCCGCGTCTTCGTGCAGCGGCAGTCGCGCGACCAGAAGCGGCTCGAGGTCCTCGAGGTCGATCCCGACACCGGCCGCGCGGAGCCACGCCTCGAGGAGACCGCCGCGACGTGGGTCAACCTCTCGAGCGACCTCCACGCGCTGGCCGACGGCAGCCTCCTCTGGACGAGCGAGCGCGACGGCTTCCGCCACCTGTACGTCGTCCCGCGCGGGGGCGAGCCGGTGCAGGTGACGCGCGGCGCGTGGGCGATCGACCGGATCGTGGGGGTCGACGAGGCGCGGCGGCGCGTGTTCTTCGTGGCCGGCATCGAGACGCCGATCGAGCGCCACCTCCACGCCGTCGACCTGCCGGCGGCGGGCGCGGCCCCTCCCGCCCCGCGCCGCCTGACGACGGAGCCCGGCTGGCACGACGCCTCGATGGACCGCCGCGCCTCGCGCGTCCTCGTCACGCGCTCGAGCCCCACGCAGCCCCCGCAGACCTACCTCGCCGACGCCGACGGCACGCGGATCGCCTGGATCGAGGAGAACCGCGTCGAGGGGGAGCATCCCCTACGCCCCCTTCCTTCCCCGGCACGTGGCGCCCGAGTTCGGCACGCTTCCTGCCGAGGACGGCACCCCCCTCCACTACGCCCATTGGCGGCCGGAGCTCGCGCCCGGCACGCGCGCCCCGGCGCTCGTGATCGTGTACGGCG
>CAISKG010000637.1 GCA_903885855.1 uncultured Planctomycetaceae bacterium | reverse complement strand
CGTGGCGGCCCTCCGCGACGGCAGCGCGTGGGGGCGGGCTGCGGCGGCGCTCGAGGCCGTGGCCACCGCCATCGCCCCCGGCCGGCTGGCCTGGTTGGGAGCCCGGGGCTTCGTCGGGGCACTGGCCTGGCTCGTCCTGCCCACGATCCTGTTTTCGGCGCTGCGCGACACGACCAAGCCCGGAGGCGCCCTGGTGACGCTCGTGGGGGCGGCCCTGCTGGCGGTCGTCCTCTCCTGGGTGCCCTTTCTGCAGGCCCGCTTCGCCGCGGAGGGGCGGTTCGCGGCCTTCCGGGAGGTCGCGGCGGTGCGCGAGATGTGGCGCCGGGCGCCGGTGGTGATGCTGCTGGCGATCGTGGTGCTCTACGGACTGTCCCTCCCGTTGTATCTGTTCAAGATTTTCGCCGCGCCGCGCGACGTGGTGCTCTTCCTCACGCCGATCTTCGTCGTCACCATCTACCCCGCGCGCCTCGCGGTGGGATGGGCCACCCACTTCGCCGCCACGCGGCCGCGGCGCAGGCCGCTGCTGCTGCGCATCCCGGTGGCCCTCCTCTTCCTGGCCGGCATGGCGGCCTACCTGTTCCTCCTCTTCTTCACGCCGGCGATCGACGCGTTCGGCCGGCGCACGCTCTTCGACCACCACGCGCTGCTCCTGCCCACGCCCTTCTGATCCGGACGCCGCACGCCGCCCCCGGCTGGACCGCGACACCGGCCGAAGGGACAATCCACCGGTCGTCCACCGTGGTCACGAAGGAGCCCCCCATGCGTTCCGCCCCGCCGCCCCGCCGCGCCGCCCTCCGGCGATCCGGCGTGATCCTCGCGCTGCTCCTGCCACTGCTGGCGGCCGCCGCGGCCGCCGACGAGCCGGCCCCCGCCGACGCCTCGTCGCTCCTCCACCTCCGCTACGCGGAGGCGCGGCTCAAGCTCGCCCGGCTCGACCTCGAGCGCGCCCGGGCGGCCGACGCCCAGGCCGGCGCCCGCGTCGTCTCCGAGACCGACCTCCGCCGCCTCGAGGCCCGCATCCGGGTGCTCGAGGGGCAGGTGGAGGTCAATCGCACCGTCCCCCACGGCAACGGCATCCATGCCCAGATCGCCCGCGCCCGCGCGGCCGCCGAGGTGGCCGACGAGGATCTGCGCCAGGCGCGCGACCTGCACGACCGGCAGCCGAAGGCGATCCACCCCATCGACCTCGATCGCTACGCCGCCCGCGCCGAGATCGCACGGCTCCGGGTCGAGCTCCTGGAGGACCCGGAGAACGTCCCCTCGATCATCGACCAGATGCAGCTGCAGCTCGACCAGCTCACCGACCACGTCCTCGATCTTCTCGACCAGATCGAGAACCAGCGCACCATCACTCCCGGGGAGCGTCGCTGACCCGGTAGGTGGGGAGGTGCCGGTAGGGCACCTCGAGCGCGAGCAGGTGCAGGCAGGTGACGTACAGCCGCCCGCCGTACGCCCCCCAGCGGTCGGGGAGGGGTCCGAGGGGATCCCAGCTCCCGGCCTGCGGCCCGTCGCGCGTTTGCCGGGCGGCGAGGACGGTGCCGAGCCCGCGGTACCACGCCTCCCAGGCGTCGCCGGAGGTGTGCACGAGCACCTGCGAGGTGTAGTACCACAGATACGCGTCGCGCACGGGGCGCTCGCGCGAGCCCCAGGAGGGGCGCGCCGCGGCGAGCGCGTCCGCCGCCGCGGCCACGCCCGGATCGGCCGTCGGCGTGCCCGTGTGGAGCCGCATCAGCGTGCCCAGCGCCGTCATGCACGAGGCCGAGACCTCGGATTGCCGCTGCTCCGGCTCGCGCGGATTGTAGGCGTAGCCGCCGGGACGGTCGGGCAGCGCCGACTCGTCGAGGAACCGGCGCACGCCGTCGAAGGCCTCCGGCGGCACCTCGAGGCCCGCCAGCGCTCCCGCCCGCAGGGCCACCAGCATCCATCCGCTCACCGACAGGTCGGAGTCGGTGCGCGGCCGGTAGCGCCACCCCCCGCGCGCGGGCTGCTGCGCGGCGACCACGAAGCCCAGGGCCTTCTGCGCGGCGGGGCGGAGCAGCGGATCCCCCGTCATCCCCACCGCCTCGCACAGCGCGGTGGTGGCGATGCCGTGGCTGTAGAGCCACGCGCAGGCGTTGGACACCGGATCGGCGGGAAGGAACAGGTCGCCATCCTCCTTCTGCACCGAGACGAGCCACTCGAGCCCGCGCCGCACGGTGTCGCGGTGGGGACCTTCGAAGTGGTCGTAGCCGGCGCCGAGGAAGGCCAACAGCGCGAGCCCCGTGGCGGCGGTGTCGGATCGGAGACGCACCGCGCCGCCGGCGCCGTCGGCGGCGTAGCGCCCGAGCGTCCAGCGGCCGTCCCGCTCCTGCGTGCGGGCGAGCCAGTCGAGGCCCGACTCCACCGTCGCGTCGGCCGG
>CAISKG010000636.1 GCA_903885855.1 uncultured Planctomycetaceae bacterium | reverse complement strand
GTGCGTTCAGGGGCGGAACATTAGGCGTAAGTGTCTCGATCTGTCGATATGTTGTCGAAAACGGTGCGCGAGGGCGGTGGCAGGTCTTTCCCTAGCTGTCCGTGGAAAAAGTCATCCATGACCTTTTTCCACGTGTGGGCACCCTGAGAAAGCCGAGGTTTTTCACGGGTGCCTGCCGCCGCATCCGGCGGCGGATCACTGTGTCCACAGCCTGCTAGCCCGCGTGGGCGAGCGCCGCGCGGCGGGCCGGGAGGAGGCGGTCGCAGGCCGCCTGCACGTCGTCGACGGCGATGGCGTCGATCCGCGCGGCGCCGGGCGGCCAGCGCAGCCCCGCCACGCGGGCCGGCCGCAGCCGGTCGAGGAGGCGGTCGAGCGCACCACGGACCACCACCGGCGAGCGGAGCACCTCCACGCGCGTGCCCCACGGCCGCCACTGGTTGGGATCGGTGGGACCGAAGAGCGCCACCACCGGCACCCCGTGCGAGGCCGCCAGGTGGAGCAGGCCGGTGTCGATCCCGAGGCACAGATCCATGCGCGACACGAGCGCCCCGGTCTCGCGGAGCTTCACCTCCGGCGTCAAGTCGTGGACGTGAGCAGCGACGCCGGCCGCGTCGGCGATCGCGCGGTGCATGCCCATGTCGCGGGGCGCACCGCAGAAGACGATCTCGGCCTGCCGCGCCTCCACGAGCCAGCGCACCACCCGCGCCATCCGCTCCACCGGCCATTCCTTTTCCGTCGCCGTGGAGCGCGGCGCCACGAAGACGCGCGGCCCGGCGGCGGGGAGCGGGGCGAGGAGGGCGTCGATCCGTGCGCCCACCTCCCCGGCGACCCAGTTCTCGTTGTGGCCGTCGTCCACCGGGATCCCGTCGGCCCGGAGGAGGTCGAGGAACACCTCCACCTCGTGGCGGTGCTCGCGGATCCGCACCGAACGCGACAGGAAGGCGCCGCCCCCCTGGGAGGCGAAGCCGACGCGGTGCGGGATCCCGGCCAGCCGCGTCTGGAGGATGGCGGCCAGCGACCGCTTGAGGACGTAGGCCCGGTCGTAGCGCCGCTCCCGGAGCCAGGCGGCGTTGGCAAAGACCGCGGCGCACGTGCCCAGGGGGCTCTGGCCGGTCTGGCCCGGGGCCACGATCAGCTCGTCGACGTACGGGCAGTCGGCCAGCACCGTGCCCGAGGCCTTCTCCACCAGCACGTCGATCGTGGCGGCGGGGAAGGCGCGGCGGAGGTTGCGCAGGAACGGGATCGCCAGGACGGTGTCGCCCACGAACCGGGTGCGGACGACGAGGATTCGCTCGGGAGCGGCCGTGGCGGGCATGGCGCGGGGGCGGCGGACGCCGGGAGAGTGGTCAGCGGGCGAAGCCCACGAAGAAGCTGAACAGCTGCTGGCTGTCGTACGGGGCGTAGACCACCGGGACGGCGAAATCCAGCGCGATCGGCGCCGGCCCCATCGCCGGCAGCGTGATCCGCAGGCCCACGCCCGGCGCGACGCGCATCTGGTTGATGGAGACGTTCGACTCGACCGTGCCGAAGTCGGTGAACACGACGCCGCGGAGGGTGTCGTCGGCGGTGATCGGGAACAGGTACTCGATCGTGTTGAGCCACTGGAACGGGCCGCCGACGATGGCGCCGTTCTGGCGGGGGCTCGCCCCGCGGAACACGAAGCCGCGGAGGGTGTTGTAGCCGCCGGCGAAGAAGTTGTCGTAGGCCGGGGTGTCGGGCCCCGACATGCCGAGCACCGAGCCGATGGAGAGGACGTGGCGGCCCGAGCCGTCGGGGCGCTCGGAGAGGAGGAAGTACTGCCGCCCCTCGAGGATCCCGCGCGGGTAGACGAAGGTCCCGATCACCTGCTCGAACTCGAACGTCGCCAGGTGCCCCTGCGTGGGGAGGAAGGGGCTGTCGCGCGTGTCGTGGATCAGGCCGCCGCTGAATCCGTAGACGGAATTGGTGCCGAGCATGTCCTGGATCTTGGGGGCGAAGACGCGCGGGTTGAAGACGTTGACGCTCTCCCCGCGGAAGCCGGCGTTCACTGACAGGTCGGGGGCGAAGGCGAACTGGTAGCCGAGGCCGACGCGCCCCCCCGCCCGGGCCTCGGCCCAGTCGTAGAAGTAGCGCGTGTAGTAGGAGGCGCTCGTCGACAGGCCGATGCGGGTGTCGAAGAGATAGGGCTCCTGGAAGGTGGCCGTGTAGCGCTGCAGCTGCGTGCCGGGAGCCGCCTCGAGGCGGAAGCGCTGGCCGGCGCCGCGGAAGGCGGTGCCGTTGCGGATGTCGTCCCAGCTACGGGGGAGGCGGAAGAGGTCGAAGTTCTGCTCGTCGATCACGATGTTGCCGACGAGCCCGGCGTTGGAGTTCACGCCGGCCCCGATCATCAGCCGGCCCGTCTGCGTCTCCTCGGCGTCGACGTCGACGATCACGTAGGGCTCCTGCCCGGGGAAGACCTCGAGCGGCTCGGGGAATCCCGGCGCCACGCCCGGCTGGAAGCCCGGCGGCAACTGCCCGCCCGGGAAGGCGCCCGGCTGACCGGGCACGCCCTGGACCTGCGGCTGCCAGGGCACCGGCGCCGCGGGCGCGGCGCCCGGGAAGGCCGGCGCGGGAGGCTGCTGGGCCACGAAGCCGGGCGCCGCCTGCGGGGCCGCCTGGCCCGGGGCGAGGAGCGGCTGCTGGAATCCGCCCTGGCCCGGCGCGACCGGGGCGGGGGCGGCCTGGCCGAAGGGCTGCACCGGGGCCCCCTGCGGGCTCTGCCCGCGCCACACCGGCGCGGCGGCGGTGGCGGGCTGGGGCGCCGCCGCGGGGGCCACGACGCTGTCGCCGCCCGGCTCCGGAGCCAGCTCCCCCTCGAGCACCAGATCGATGACCGCGTCCTCCTCCCCGCCGTCGTCGGGGCTCTGGCCGCGGAAGCCGGGGCGCGACGGATCGCGCGCCACGCGGACGTCCTCGTCGGGCTTGCTGAAGACGATCCGCGGGCCCTCCCCCTTGGCGGCGTCGGCGGCGAACAGGCTGCTCGACTTCAGCCGCCGCTCGTCGTCGCGGAGCTTGCGGATGTCGAGGATGTCGCCGGGGCGCAGGGAGAGGCGGTTGAGGATCGTGCTGTGGCGGGTGTGGGGATGCTCGCCGCGGATGCGGACGTTGATCTTCCCCACCCGGTAGCGCTGCCCCTCGGAGACGTTGTAGACGAGGTCGAGCTCGCCCGGCTGCTCGAGGAAGCGGGGATCGGCGCGGATGTCGGCGAACACGAACCCGCGGCCGCCGTAGATGTCGCGGATCAGCGCCAGATCGGAATCCATCTTCGACTGGTTGAAGGGCTCGCCGCTCTTGAGCTTCAGGTCGCGGTTGAGGAACTCGCTCTTGAAGCGGCTGTTGCCGATGAAGGAGATGTTGCGCACGTTGTAGCGCGGCCCCTCGTTGATCACGAAGGTCAGGAGCGTCCAGTCGCGCCCCGCGCCGTGCACCACCTGCAGCTCGCGCCCCACCTTGGCCTGGAAGAAGCCGAGGCTGCGGTAGTAGGCGGTGATCACCTCGACGTCCTGGTCGATCTTGTCGCGGTCGATCTCGCCGCCGATCAGCCAAAAGACGCCGGGCTTCGACTTGATCTGCGTCATCAGCCGCGCGTCGCTGGCGATCGTGTTGCCGACGAAGTCGGTCCACAGCGCCTTGCGGCTGCGCCCCTCGTCGATGAGGAACACGGCCCCCTTGTCGCCCGGCTTGCCCCCCTCGACGGTCGTCACCTTGGCGGAGTCGTAGCCCTTCTCGAGGTAGAAGGCCTCGAGCCGGCGGCGCGCCTCCTCGACCACGTAGGGATCCATCGCGTCGCCGACGTCGATCTCCGCCTTGCGCCGCAGCGTGCGCGTCGTGACGTGCTCGTTGCCGACGTACTTCACGTAGCGGAGCATCGGCCGCTCGACCACCTGGAAGATCACCACCACCCCCTCCGCCACGCGCACCGTCTTGGGGCGCACGTCGACGAACTTGCGGCTGCGGTGGAGCGTGCGCACGTCCTCCTCGACCGAGCGCGGGTCGAACACCTGCCCGGCGCGCGTGACGAGCTTGGGGAGCTTCGACACCTCGGTGGCCTCGTTGCCCTCGATGCGCACCTCGACGATCCGGTTGGCATCGTCGATGACCGGCGCGGCCTGGGCCGCGGGAATCGCGGCGGAGGGCTGGGGCCCCGAGAGGGGCGCGGGGGCCACCGGCGCCGCCACGGCGGGGAGGGGGCCGGCGTCGGTCGGGGGCAACTGGCCGGCGGCCGGCGGGGAGAGCGCCACGAGGGCGACCATCACGGCCGCAGCGATTCGCCCCGCCCACGGCGGGCCCTGGCGGCGCGGCGGGGCGACGCGGGGAATCGATCCGGGCAGTTCGGGCGACCGGTGGTCGACGGGCATGGCGCGAAAGCTCGGTGCGGCGTGTCGGTCGCCCCGCGGGGGGGCTCGCGGAAGCCGGAGACAGATAGCGGACCATGCTCGCCAGCCACAAGGCGAAAACCCGGCTCGCACCTTCCTTTCTTTCCGCCCTCCGGCGCGCCGGAGGGCCGGGATGGCGGGGCGGGCCGATCCTTGACTGGCCGCGCCGCCCACCGGTAGGGTTGCGAGGGCCCGATCGGGTCGGGCCAGCGACTCCCCAGCAAGGCGATCCCCCGACGTCCCGGCCTTGCCCATGCCGCCAACGGTCATCGACCTGCGCCGAGCCGACGACGCCCGGGATGTGATCCACCGGGCCGTGCAGGCGCTGGCGGAGGGATGGTGCGTCGGCTTCCCCACCGAGAACGACTACGTCGTGGCGGGGTGCCTGCGGCACCCGGAGGCGGTGGCGAGACTCCTCGGCTGGGCACGGCCGGCCGCGACGGCGCCGCTCCTCACGCTGGCCCTCCGTGGCGCCGACGAGGCCCCCGACTGGGCGCCGGGCATCGGCCCGGTCGGCCAGCGTCTCCTACGCCGCTGCTGGCCCGGCCCCGTGGCGGCACTGGTGCCCTCCGACCATCCCGACAGCCTCGTCCACCACATTCCCGCCCCCGCGCGCGACGCCATCGGCGGCGCGATGCTGCGGCTGCGCTGCCCCGGCCATCCGCTGCTCGCCGAGTGCATGCGCATGCTCGCCGGACCGGTGGGGATCGCCGAGGCGGCGGCGGGCGAGGCGCTGGCGGTGCAGGCGGCCGACCTGCTCGCCGTGGGCGCGCCGGGCATGGCCCTCCTGCTCGACGACGGACCCACGCGCTACGCCCAGCCCCCCACCACCGTGGCCATCGCGGCCGACGGCATCCGTGTGGTGCGCGGGGGCATCGTCGCCGAGGAGACGATCCACCGCCTCTCGAGCCTGATGGTGCTCTTCGTCTGCACCGGCAACACCTGCCGCAGCCCGATGGCCGAGGCGCTGTTTCGATCGATGCTCGCCGAGCGCCTCGCCTGCCGGCCCGACGAGGTGGAGTCGCGCGGCGTGGTCGTGGCCAGCGCCGGGCTGTCGGCCTGGGGGGGCGGCAAGGCGAGCGTGGGGGCCGTCGATGCGATGGCCGAGGCGGGGGCCGACCTGTCGGCGCACGAGAGCCAGCCGGTGACCGAGAACCTCGTCCGCCAGGCCGACGTGATCCTCACCATGACCGCGGCACACCGGGCCGCGATCCTGGCGCAGTTTCCCGACGCCGCCGGCCGCGTCTCCATGCTCTCGCCGGACCGCCAGGACGTGCTCGATCCCATCGGCGGGCCGCTGACGACGTACCGCCGCTGCGCCGAGCAAATCCGTGGGCATTTGGCCGCCCGGATCGATACACTGGTCGCCGCCCTGCCCCGGCCCTAACCTGGCGCCGTATCGGGGGCAGGCGGAAGCGGGAGGAGGAGCGGGAACATCGATGCGCATCGCCATCGGCAGTGATCATCGCGGCGTCGCGGCGCGTCTGCGGCTCATCGGGCTCCTGGAGCGCCTCGGCCATCAGCCGGTCGACTGCGGGAGCCACGGCACCGAGGCCGTCGACTACCCCGACATCGCCGCCGACGTGGCCGGCCGCGTGAGCCGGGGCGACGTCGACCGCGGCATCCTCCTCTGCTGCACCGGCGTGGGCATGGCGATCACCGCCAACAAGGTCGCCGGCGTCCGGGCCGCCACCTGCCACGACGAGGTGACGGCGGAGCTGAGCCGTCGCCACAACGACCTCAACGTCCTGTGCCTCTCCGCCGAGATGCTCGGCCAGGAGCTCCAGGACAAGATGATCAAGACCTGGCTCGAGACGCCCTTCGAAGGGGGCCGTCACGCCCGCCGGGTGGCGAAGATCGCGGCCCTCGAGGGGCACTGCGGCGGCGGCCAGCCCGGCGCGGGCGGCTGACGGACGCGGGCCGCCGACGGAGCCGCCGCGCCCTTCGTGCCGCCCCTGCCGACGTCGTTCCCGGGCGGCCCCGAGGGCCGCCTCAGGCCACCGGCTTGCCGTCGACGTTCACCCACCGGCGGCTCGTGGCGCTCGCGAGCACCGCGTCGCACACCTTCTGCGTCTCGAGCGCGTCGCGGAACGTCGGCGGGCAGGGCTTCTTGGCCGCGTAGGCCTCGAGGAAGTCGGCCACCTGGTGCACGAACGAGTGCTCGTAGCCGATCGCCAG
>CAISKG010000635.1 GCA_903885855.1 uncultured Planctomycetaceae bacterium | reverse complement strand
GCGAGTTCACGGCGAGGAGGGTCCGGGAGTGGCTTGGGCGCGTCGGCGTGACGACGCTCTCCATCGAGCCTGGGTCGCCTTGGGAGAACGGGTACGTCGAGAGCTTCAATGGCAAGCTTCGTGACGAGCTACTCGACCGGGAGGTCTTCGACACCCTGTTCGAGGCGAAGGTACTCATCGAGATGTGGCGGCGTCACTACAACACGGTCCGCCCTCACAGCGCCCTGGGATACCGTCCCCCGGCTCCCGAGGCCTGGCAGCCCTGTGCGGCCGCTTCGGCTACGCCTCAGCGACCGCACAGGGCTGGTCTATCGGAAGACCAACCCCTAACTTGAAACCTGGTGCCATTCGTGGGGGCAGGTCAGTTCCACAACCTACGGGCCAGCCGTGAGACCGAGCTGGCCAACGAATTCCCCATCCACGTCGTCTGCGAATGGATCGGGAACAGCGAGGAGGTGGCCCGGAAGCACTACCTCCAGGTGACCGAGGAGCACTTCCAAAAAGCGACGTCACATCCGACGTCGCTAATGCACGCAGACGGCGGAACACGGCGGCACGCGGAAAAAGAAACGGCCGTATCCCCCGCAGATGCGAAGGATACGGCCGTTTCAGTACCCCCACGGGGAGTCGAACCCCGGTTTTCGGACTGAGAACCCGACGTCCTGGGCCACTAGACGATGGGGGCGAATGCTCCTGAACTTGTAGCAGCGGGGCAGCGAGTGTCAAGCCGCCGGCGGCGACGCTCCGCGGCCCCGCAGGCCACGCACCGCCGCCCCGACGGACACACCTTTCCCGCCGTCCCCGGTGGTTTTCGGCCGTCGGCCGCCGTCGCTTGAGACCGGCCCCCGCCCCCCCTCACCACCCGCACCAGCGCCACCCCGCCCTGCGACCGCCACGCTCCGGCTTCGGGCCGGCGGAACCGGCCCCACCGCCGCCGGATGCGGCGCCGGCCCCCCCGGAACACGCCGGTTTTTTCAGGATGTCCAGGGTGGAAAAAGACCGCGAAAGACGTCTCCCACGCGCTGCTAGCGACCGCCGTCGCGGAACAAGCGGCCCGATCGCCGCGGCAGGCGACCGACGAGGAATCCCGCCAGCGCCGCCACCACCGTCGCGGCCGCCGTCCCCAGCCAGAAGCGCCGCGCCGCGTCGCGCTCGAAACGGTCGCGCGCCATCGTCGCCTGGAGGCGGAGCGTCGCCTCGCGCACCTCCGCCGCAGCCGACGGACGCGGCCGGTCGCCCGAGCGGGCGCCGCCATGGCTCGACCGCTCGCGGAAGTCCTCGGCGCCGGTGCGCAGGTGGCCGTCGGCCGCGGGGGTGCCGTCGGACCACTCCAGCGGCAGTTGACGGCGCGAGCCGGGGAAACACTCCGCCTCGATCGCCTCGAGCGCCTGGAGCAGTTCGCCGGGCGTCTGGAAACGCTCCCCCGGCGCCTTGGCCAGCAGACGGTCGACGATCGCCACCAGCCCCGCCGGGAGGTCGTCGCGCACCCCCGCCAGAGGCGGGTGCGGCTCGCGCAGGTGCGCGATCGCCACCGCCAGGCTCGTCGCCCCACCGAACGGCGGCCGCCCGGCGACCAGATGGTAGATCGTGGCACCGAGCGAGTAGAGATCGCTCCGTGCGTCGACCGACTCCCCCGCGGCCTGCTCCGGACTCATGTAGAGGGGCGTGCCCAGCGCCGTGCCCTCCGACGTGAGGTCGAGCGCCTCGGCCGCGGCCAGCACGCGGGCCAGGCCGAAGTCGGCCACCTTCACCTCGCCGGCGGGCGTGACGAGCAGGTTCTCCGGCTTGATGTCGCGGTGCACCACCCCCGAGGCGCCCGCACGCTCGAGCGCCGAGCCCACCTGGAGAAGCACCGACAGCGCCTGCCGCGCGTCGAGCGGCCCGCGCTCCGCCAGCCAGGCACGCAGCGTCGGCCCGGCGACGTACTCCTCGGCGAGGAAGTGGAGGCCGTCGACGCAGGCCACCTCGTGGATCTGCACGATGTTGCCATGCACCAGCGCCGCGGCCGCCCGGGCCTCTTGGTTGAAGCGACTGACCGCCGTGGGGCGGGCGGCCGTCTCGCGGCGCAGCACCTTCACCGCCACCTGCCGCGAGAGCGACTGCTGCTCGGCGAGGTACACGTCGGCCATCGCGCCGCTGCCGAGCCGGCGCAGCAGCCGGTAGCCTCCCAGCCGCCGGCCGGAGAGATCCTCGGGCACGTGCATCCCGTGTCGATCGTCGCGCATCCGTCGGTGGAGTATCGACGGCCGCACGGCTTTCGGCAAACGTCCGCCGCCGCCCCCGAGGCGACGCCGCCGCCCCGGGGTCACTCGTCGTCGATCTCCACGAACCGGCGCCGTGGCGGTGCCGGCCGGCCGCCGCGGCCGAAGATCGTGCGCACCCCGACGAGCGCCAGGAGCAGCCCCCCGCCGGTGACCACCAGCGCCCGGGCGTTGACGGTCGGGTCGAACAATTCGCCGAGCGTGCGCCCCTCCGGCCGCCCCTCGGGCAGATCGCCCCAGGCCGGCGGCGGAGGCGCCATCGGCGGCGGCGATCCTGCGGCCGTGAAGGCCGGCACCGGCTCCGGCCCCTCCGGTGGCGGCGCGGCGGGCGGCGCCCCGGCCGTCTCCGCGGGCAGCAGGGCGGGCTCACCCGGCGGCGGACCCGCGAGAGGAGCATCGGGCACGGCGTCGCCGGGCCGCGGCAGCGACACGCTCGGCACCACGGCCCCCGGACCGGCCGACGCCGCGGCGGCCATCGGCGCCGCCGGCGGAGCCGCGGCGGCGGCGAGCGCGGCGGCCTCGGCCGCGGTCAGACCGCGCGACCCGATGCCGGCGAGGAACGTCTGCACGCGTGTGGAGCAGGCACCGATCGTGCGCCCCTCGGCGCGGCCGAAGAGGATGCCCGCCAGTTCGCCGCGCGCGTTGAGGATCGGACCGCCCGAATCCCCCTGACGGGCCGTGGCCGCGAGTTCCACGAACTCCAGCGGATAGCCGGTGCCGGGGGCGAGGTACTGCGTGCAGGGGCCGGCCTCGGAACGGAACGGGCCCTTGCCGTAGCCGGCGATCGTGAGCGGCTCCCCGATCACCGGCGGCTGGGGCGAGATCGGCACCGGCACGGCACGCGGCCGCCAGATCGCGACGGCCGCCAGATCCCACGGTTCGTCGTGGCGGATGACGCGCCCCGCGGTCTGGAAGCCGTCGGGAAACTGCACGAGCACCGCCGACGTGGCGCCGCGGATGACGTGCCAGTTGGTGAGCACCAGGCCCTGCGTGGCGTTGACGTCGACGAGCACCCCCGAGCCGATCGACGTCCCCCCACCTTCCGGCGCGACGATCCGCACCACCGCCGGGTGGGGCGGCTGGCCGCTGGAGAGGAAGTCGGCGAACGCCTCCGGCGACCACTGGGCCGTGGCCGCCGACGGATCGGGCATGAACCACTTCCACGGCGCGCCCTGGGCGCGTGCCGAACCCGCCCCGGCCAGAAGCCACGCCACCACGCCGATCGCCGCGCGGCATGCCGAGCGGTCAGCCCCGCCGCGAGGGCCACGGCCCGCGACGCCCCGCCCGGGGTGTCCCACGCGGAAGAAGGCCATGGGTCACGTTTCCACCGCGGATCACCGCGGCGCCCGACGCAGCGCCTGCCGGCGCGCCTCGCGGGCGAGGATCCGCTGGAGAAGTTCCTGACGGAGCCGGGTCCGCTCCTGCTCGATCTCGTCGGGCGGCGCGAGCGCCTTCCTGGAAAGCGTCTTGCCCGAGTGCGACACCATGCGCTCGTCTCCTCGCCACCGCGGCCGATGTCGCCGCGTGAAGAGGATTCATCGGCCGATGCGCCGGGGATCCCTCAGCCCCATGGCGCACGGATGGCAGAATCGTCACGGGTCGCCCCATCCCACCATTCCCCCCCGCTTCGCCTGGCACCGTTCCGTCGCGGGACGCCCCCGGGAAGGGGCACGGCGGCCCGGCCGCGTCCGGCCGGTCAGCGGGCGCCGTCGCCGGAGAGGATCGGGAACGCCTCGGCGAGAAGCCGGTCCCGGAGGGCCGCGACGTGGGCGCGGTCGGCGGTCTGGACCGTGACCGCCACGACGACGGAGAAGACATCGGGCCCGGCGAAGGTGCGGTCGTGCGTGATCTCGAGCACGCTCGCCCCCGCCGCCGCGATCGCGGCCGTCAGCCGGGCGATGCCGCCGGGCCGGTCGGTGACGCGCGTCGTGAAGCGCCACAGCCGCCCGTCGGCGGCCAGGCCGTGATCGATGACGCGCCCCAGCGTGGCCATGTCGATGTTGCCGCCGCACAGCAGGAGCACGACGCGCCGCCCGCGCAGGTCGGCCAGATCGTCGCTCAACAGCGCCGCCAGCGCCGCCGCCCCCGCCCCCTCGACGACCGTCTTCTCGAGCTCCGAGAGCCGCAGCACCGCCAGCGCCAGCAGATCCTCGTCGACGCTGACCACCCGGTCGACGTGCGGCGCCGCCAGCGGGAAGGCGACATCCCCCACCTTCCCCACGGCCAGGCCGTCGGCGAGCGTGGGACGCAGCGGCACCGGCACCGGCCGCCCGGCGGAGAGCGACGCGGAGAGGCTCGCGCCCGCGGCGGGCTCGACGGCCACGATGCGGATGTCCGGCCGCAGCGCATGCGCCGCCACCGCCACGCCCGCCAGCAGGCCCGCGCCCCCCACCGGGACGACGAGCACCTCGGCGTCGGGCACCTCGGCGAGGATCTCGAGCGCCATCGTCCCCTGCCCCGCGATCACGTGCGGATCGTCGAAGCCGTGGATCCGGGTGAGCCCGTCGCGGGCCGCGATCTCCACCGCCAGGGCGCGGGCATCCTCGAAGGAATCCCCCTCGAGCACCACGCGCGCCCCCAGGCGCCGGCAGGTCGCCACCTTCACCAGCGGGGCGAAACGGGGCATCACCACCGTCACGGGGATGCCGAGCAACTGGCCGTGCCAGGCGAGGCCCAGGGCGTGGTTGCCGGCCGATGCGGCCACCACGCCACGGCGCCTGGCCCCGGCGTCGAGCAGCTCGAGGGCGTTGCGGGCGCCACGTTCCTTGAACGATCCGGTGCGCTGCATGAGGTCGAGCTTGCACCAGACGCGGCAGCCGGTGAGCTCCGAGAGGGGGATGCTCGGCGGGCACGGGGTGCGGACGACGCCCCCCTCGATCCGCGCGGCGGCGGCACGGATGTCGTCGATCGTCACGGCGGGCCGGACCCGCTCCGGGGGCGGGGGCCGGCTCATGCGCCGATCCGACGCGGGGCGTGGAACGAGCGCACGTCGACCCACTCCATCCCGGCCCGCCGCGCCGCCTCGATGCCCAGGTCGCTGTCCTCCCACACCACGCACCGGGCGGGATCGACCGCCAGGCGCCGCGCGGCCTCGAGGAAGGGCTCCGGCTCGGGCTTGTGGCGGAGCGTGTCCTCGCTGGCCACGATCGTGTCGAAGACGCCGCCGAGGCCGACGTGCGCGAGGATCCGCTCGCACACCGCGCGGTGGCCGCCGGTGACCACCGCCATGGGAATCCTGCCCCGGCAGCGCCGCACCACGTCGACGACCGGATCGATCGCCTCCACTCGCGGCAACTGACCGAGGAACGAGCGCTCCTTGGCGTGGACGGCATGGTCGAGATCGATCGACAGGCCCGCCTCCGCCGCCAGCGTGGCGACGATGTCGCGGGTCGGCCGGCCCCCCATGGCGTAGAACCGGTCCTCGTCGAACGTCATCCCGTGGGCCCGCGTCACCTCGAGCCAGGCCAGGTAGTGCGCCGGCATGGTGTCGGCGAGCGTCCCGTCACAGTCGAACAACAGCGCGGCGTGGTCCTGGAGACGCCACATGACGGCCGGGTCCCGGGGGTATGGAAGGGATCGTACGATCCCTTTTATACGGTTTGGGCCGGTTTTCCGCCGGGGAGCGTGTCAGGCGCCGCAGCGGGGTACCCTATGAAAGGCCCCGTCGCCGGCGCGGCGGG
>CAISKG010000634.1 GCA_903885855.1 uncultured Planctomycetaceae bacterium | reverse complement strand
CTTGGTGAGCGTGGTCACGAGCACCCGCTGGCCGGCCGCCACCACCCTGTCGATCTCGCCGGCGAGGTGCACCACCTGCTGCTTCGCCGGCACGATCTCGATCACCGGATCGAGCAGGCCGGTCGGCCTGATCACCTGCTCCACCACCTCGCCGCCGGTGCGGGCCAGTTCCCACGGGCCGGGCGTGGCCGAGACGAACACGGTCTGGTGGAGCCGCTTCTCCCACTCGTCGAACATCAGCGGCCGGTTGTCGAGTGCGCTGGGGAGCCGGAAGCCGTGGTCGACGAGCGTCATCTTCCGGCTCCGGTCGCCGGCGTACATTCCGCGGACCTGCGGCACGGTGACGTGCGACTCGTCGACGAAGAACAGGTATTCGTCGGGGAAGTAGTTGAAGAGGGTGTCGGGGGTGCTGCCGGCGGGGCGGCCGGAGAGGGGGCGCGAGTAGTTCTCGATCCCCGGGCAGAAGCCCGCCTCGAGGAGCATCTCGATGTCGAACCGCGTCCGGGCGGCCAGACGCTGGGCCTCGAGGAGCTTCCCCTGGCTCTTCAATTCGTCGAGCCGGGCCTCGAGTTCGGCGCGGATCGTGGACACCGCCGCCCGGACGCGGTCCTCCGGCATGACGAAGTGCCGGGCGGGGTAGAAGTAGGTCTCGTCCTTCCGCCCCGCCACCTCGCCGCTGGTGGGATGGGTGACGGCGATCGATTCGATGGTGTCGCCCCAGAACTCGACGCGCGTCGCCAGCTCGTCGTAGGGGGGCCAGATGTCGATCGAGTCGCCGCGGACGCGGAACCGCCCCCGCTCGAGCGCCACGTCGCTGCGCTCGTAGTGGATCGACACCAGCTTCTCCAGGAGCTTCTCGCGCGACAGCGCCGTGCCGGTGGCCAGGCGGATGACCATCGCCCGGTAGTCGTCGGGCGAGCCGAGGCCGTAGATGCACGACACGCTCGCCACCACGACCACGTCCTTGCGGCTCACCAGGGCGCTGGTGGCGGCGAGCCGCAGGCGGTCGATCTCCTTGTTGATCGCCGCGTCCTTCTCGATGTAGATGTCGCGCTGCGGGATGTAGGCCTCGGGCTGGTAGTAGTCGTAATAACTGACGAAATAGTGGACGGCGTTGTGGGGGAAGAAGTCGCGGAACTCGGCGTAGAGCTGCGCGGCGAGCGTCTTGTTGTGGGAGAGGACGAGCGTCGGCCGGCCGACCCGCGCGATGACGTTGGCCATCGTGAACGTCTTGCCCGAGCCGGTCACCCCCATGAGGACCTGCGAGGCCCGGTCCTCCTCCACGCCGCGCACCAGGGCGTCGATCGCCGCCGGCTGGTCGCCGGCGGGCGTGAAGGGGCTCACGAGTTCGAAGACGCCGGGGCGCGGGATCATGGGGCGGCCTCCGCAGGGGGCGCCGCGGGATGGCGCAGGTGGGGGCGCAGGGCCTCGAGCGTCGCCGGTCCGATGCCGGGGACGTCGAGGAGATCGTCGGCGGAGCGGTAGGGGCCCGCCTCGGCGCGGCGGTCGACGATCCGCCGTGCCAGCGCCGGGCCGATGCCCGGAAGCTGGGCCAGCTCCGTCTCGCCGGCGGCGTTCACGTCCACCGTGAACTCGAGTGCCACCCGCGGGGGGGCGTCGTGGTCCACGAGCCGGCCCCACGGGCCGCCCGCCGCCACGTACCACGCCGCCATCGCCAGTAGCGAGAGCGCCACCAGGGCCGCCACCAGCGGCTGCGATCGGGCGGGGAGGAGGCGGTCGAGCGGCGTGTCCATCGCCTCATGGTAGCCCACCCCCCGCGCGCCAGGGGCGGGGCAGGCTACACTCCCCCGCCGCGGCCCCGCCCACCTCCCTCCCCCGCCGGTTCCCCATGCCTCCCCGCCACGCCCCTCCGTCGCCGGTCGCCGTGCGCGATCACCGGCCCATCGAATGGTGCGCCGCCGTGGAGCGGCTGGTGCGCGCCCGCGTCGCCGACTGGCTCGAGGAGGATCTCGGCCACGAATGCGACTGGACGAGCGTGGCGCTGGTGCCGGCCGACGCCACGGCCGAGCTCGACGTCGTCGCCCGGCGTGCGGGGGTGGTCGCCGGGATGCCGGTGGCGGGAATCGTCGTGGCGGCGGTCGACCCGGCGCTCGAGTGGACCGCGCTGGTCGCCGACGGCACGGCGGTGGCGGCCGGCACGCCGATCGGCCGGATCGCCGGCCCCACGCGCGAGATCCTCACCGCCGAACGGACGGTGCTCAACTGCCTGGGGCGGATGTCCGGGGTGGCGACCGCCACGCGCCGGCTCGTCGATGCCGTCGCCGGGACGCCCTGCCGCGTCTACGACACCCGCAAGACCGTCCCCGGCTGGCGGATCCTCGACAAGCTCGCCGCCCGCTGGGGAGGCGGCTGGACGCACCGCCTCGGGCTCCACGACGCGATCCTCGTGAAGGACAACCACCTCGCCGCGGTCCGGGCCGCGGGGGGCGACGCCGCGGAGGCCGTGCGGCGGGCGCGGGCCTTCGTGCAGCGCACGTTTCCGCCGGCCCGCGCCGGGGAGATGGTGGTGGAGATCGAGATCGAGCGCGTCGACGATCTGGCGGCCGTGCTCGCCGCGGGCCCCGACATCGTGCTCCTCGACAACATGCCCCCCGAGCGGCTGGCGGCCGCTGTCGCGATCCGCGACCGGGAGAGGCCGGGGACGATCCTCGAGGCGTCGGGGGGGGTGTCCCCGGAGACGGCCGGCGCCATGGCGGCCGCCGGGGTGGACCGGCTGAGCAGCGGTTGGCCCACCCATGGCGCGCCCTGGCTCGACGTCGCCCTCGATTGGGGGCGGGCCGGGCGAAGTGGCGGCGGGGCCTGAGCCCGCCGGACGGGATCAGACGCCGAGGAGCCGGTTGCGCTTCGTGCGGCGCTCGGCGCGGAGGCGGGCGCGGCGGCGCGTCTCGCTCGGCTTCTCGAAGAACTCGCGGCGGCGCATCTCCTTCTTGATGCCACTCCGCTCGACCAACTTGCGGAAGCGGCGCACCGCCTCCTGGATGCTCTCGCGCTCGCGAACCGTCAGCTTGACCATGGGGCTTCCGTGAGGATGGATTCCGGGAAACAGTCCCCGAAAAACCTAGCCGCACGGGGGGGAAAAGTCCATCCCGGCAGCGGCGCCGGCATTCCGCGGCGGGCCGGCCGCACGTTGGGACGGGGGCCCAGGCACGCGCCCTCCCGCCGCCCGGGCGAGGGCCGATTGTCGGTCGGCGCGGCCGATACCACAATTGCCGCCCGTGGCGAGCCCCCCGGCAGGGCGTTGCGGGCCGCCGGCGACGGTCGCCGGCGTGGGCTCGGTTTCCCGGCAGCGGCGCGGAGGCGGTGGGATGCTCGCAGACCTCGAACCGGCCAGCGCCTTCGACCTGGCGATCCGCTCCCTCACCGGCTGGACCGACGCCACGTCGACCCGCGAGGCGGTCCTGGCGGTGGCTGCCCTGGCGCTGTTTCTCGTCACGGCGCCGCGCGGGCGGCGCCGGCTGGCCATCCTGCCGCTGGTGCTCCTGGGGCTCGCGCTGGTGGATCTCGCCGTGGTGGCCGTGTTCCCCCCCCTCCGCGAAGGGCGTGGGCCGGGGCCATCGGCGGGCCACTACCTGCTGCGCTTCTTTCTCGTGGCGTCGCTCCTGGAATCGTTGCTCCTGCTCGTGACGGTTGCGGCATGGGAGCGCGTCATGGGGCCGGTGTCACAGATCTTCCTCGACATCCTCCGCGCGGCCATGGTGGCCGTGGCGCTGTTCCTCGTGATGTGGGACGCCGGCATCGAGGCCGGCGGGCTGCTGACCGGCTCCGCGGTGGTGACCGCGGTGCTCGGGTTCGCCCTGCGCGACACGCTCGGCAACGTGTTCGCGGGGCTCGCCATCCAGGCCGAGCGTCCCTTCGAGGTCGGCGATTGGATCCAGTACGACGCCAATCAGGCCCACATCGGCAGGGTCGTGGAGGTCAACTGGCGCGCCACCAAGGTGATCACGCTCGACGAGGCCTACGTCGTGATCCCCAACGGCCAGCTGGCCCAGGCGTCGATCCGCAATTTCACCAAGCCCGACCCGTGGTCCCGGCGGTCGTTGTTCGTCATCACCCCCTTCGACGTCTCCCCCCAGCGTGTGCAGCGGGTGATCCTGGAGGCCATCCGGGGGAGTTTCGGCGTCCTCGAGCATCCGCCGGCGTCGGTGGTCACCAACGCCTTCACCGAGCGCGGCGTGGAGCACTGGGTGCGGTTCTTCACCACCGACTTCGACAAGCGCGACCGTGTGGACGGCATGGCCCGTGACCGGATCTGGTTCGCGCTGGCGCGCGAGGGGATCGAGATCCCGACCGCGACGCAGTCGATCCGGCTCACGCGGACGGATCCGCCGGAGCCGCCCGAATCGGCGGAGGAGGCGGTGGCGCGGCATGTCGCCTCGCTGGGGAGCGTGGGGCTGCTCGGGCCGCTGGCCCCGGAGCACATCCGCCGGCTCGCCGAGAGCGCGCGCGAGCTGCGCTTCGCCGCCGGGGAGCCGGTGATCCGCCAGGGCGACGAGGGGGCCAGCATGTTCGTCGTCAGCGAGGGCGTGGTGGAGGTGAGCGCGGCCGGCCCTTCCTCCCCTCCCGCGGTCCTCGCCCGGCTGGGGGCCGGCGAGTACTTCGGCGAGATGTCGCTCCTCACCGGGGCCCCGCGCTCGGCGACCGTCGTCCCCGCCGTGGAATCGCGCCTCCTCGAGGTGGACAAAGAGGCCTTCCGCGAGGTTCTCGACGGCCATCCCGAGCTCCTCGCCTCCCTCTCCGCCGCGCTCGAGCGCCGGCTCGCGGAGCGGTCGCGGGCGATCGCCGCGGGGGCCACGGCTCCCGAGCCGCCCCCTCCCGACCTGCTGCGCACGATCCGCGAGTTCTTCGATTCCTGACCCGCCGCCTCCCCTTCCCGGAGCCCGTCACCGGCCATGCGGATCGAACTGCTGCCGTCGAGTTTTCCCGAGACGGAGATCCAGTATCTCGTGTCGTTCATCGTCGACGGCACGGTGGCGATCGACGCCGGCTCGCTGGGCCTGCTGGCCGACATCGGGCGGCAGCAGGCGATCCGCCACGTGTTCCTCACCCACGAGCACCTCGACCACATCGCGTCGCTGCCGCTGTTCCTCGACAACGTCTATTCCGCCGGGCCCGACTGCGTGGAGCTGCTCGCCGCGCCGGACGTCCTCGAGTTCCTCCACGGCGACATCTTCAACGGCCGCGTGTGGCCCGATTTCTTCCGGCTGGCGGGCCCCGACCGGCCCTTCCTGCGCACCACCGCCCTCGAGCCCATGGTGCCGGTGGAGCGGGCGGGGCTGGTGGTGACGCCCGTCCCGGTGTCGCACGCCGTCGGCACGCTCGGCCTGGTGGTCGACGACGGCCGCAGCGCCGTCGCCTTCCCGTCCGACACCGGCCCCACCCGGCGGATCTGGGACCACCTCGCCGGCCTGCCGCACCTCAAGGCGGTGTTCCTCGAGGCGAGCTTCCCCTCCACCCACAGCGAGTTGGCCCGGCTCTCGGGCCACCTGTGCACGCGCACCTTCGCCGCCGAGGCGGCCAAGGTGCCCGCCGGGGTGCGCACGATCGTCGTCCACCGCAAACCGCGGTTCGCGGCCCAGATCGCCCGCGAGCTCGACGAACTCGGGCTCGACGGCGTGGAGCTCGTCCGCCCCGGGCAGGTCTACGAGTTCTGACCGCGGCGCGGGGGATCAGCCCTTGGCCCGGCTCTGCCGCTTGCGGTCGTGCTCGGAGAGGAGGATCTTGCGGAGGCGGATCACGTCGGGCGTCACCTCGACGAGCTCGTCCTCCTCGATGTACTCGAGCGCCTCCTCGAGCGACATCCGCCGCGGGGGCTTCAAGAGGATGTTGCGGTCGCTGCCGGTGGCCCGCATGTTCGTCAGTTTCTTCTCCTTGGTGGGGTTGACGATCATGTCCTCGCTGCGGGCGTTCTCCCCCACCACCATCCCCTCGTAGACCTCGTCGCCCGGCTCGATGAACAGGTCGGCGCGCTCCTGCAGGCCGTCGAGGCCGAAGGCCACCGCCTTGCCCGGCACCATCGACACGAGCACGCCGTTGGCCCGGCCGGCCACCTCCCCCTCCATGGGGCTCCACTTCTCGAAGCGGTGGTGCATGATCGCGGTTCCCTGCGTGGCGTTGAGGACGCGCGTGCGCAGGCCGATCAGGCCGCGGGCCGGGATCGAGAACACCGCGTGGGCGAATTCGCCCCGGTTGCCCATGTGGACGAGCTGGCCACGGCGCGAGCCGGTCAGTTCCATCACCGGCCCGAGCTTCTCGTGCGGCACCTCGACGACGAGCGTCTCGAACGGCTCGAGGACGCTGTCCCCTTCGCGGTGGAGGATGACGCGCGGCTTGCCGACGGAGAGCTCGTAGCCCTCGCGACGCATCGTCTCGATGAGCACCGAGAGATGGAGCAGGCCGCGGCCGGAGACGGAGAAATTGTCGGAGTTGGCGATCGGCTCGACCCGCAGGGCGACGTTCTTCTCGAGCTCCTTGAGGAGCCGGTCGCGGATGTGGCGGGTGGTGAGGTACTTGCCCGAGCGGCCCGCCAGCGGCGAACTGTTGACACCGAAGACCATGTTCAGCGTCGGCTCGTCGACGGTGAGCCGCGGCAGGGGGCGGGCGTCGGCGGGATCGCAGATCGTGTCGCCGATCTCCACGTCCTCGATGCCGCTCAAGGCGCAGATGTCGCCGGCGGTGGCCGATTCGGCGTCGACGCGGCCGAGCTTGTCGAAGGACTGCAGCCCCACCACCTTCGCCGGCACGAGCGTGCCCTTGGCGGTGGAGCGGATGACCGGCATCCCCTTGCGGAGCGAGCCCGACTCGATGCGGCCGATGGCGATGCGGCCAACGTAGTCGGACCAATCGAGCGTGGTGACGAGCATCCGCAGCGGGGCGTCGGGGTCGACGGCCGGGCCGGGGATCTTCTCGAGCACCAGATCGAGGAGCGGCTCCATGGTGCCGCCGGTGGCGGTGTGGTCGTGCGAGGCGAAGCCCTGCCGCGACGACGCGAAGACGTAGGGGAAGTCGGCGAGGTCGTCGTCGGCGCCGAGTTCGAGGAACAGGCCGAGCACCTCGTCGAGCACCTCGAGCGGCCGGGCGTCGGGACGGTCGATCTTGTTGACCACCACCACGGGGCGCAGCCGGGCCTCGAGGGCCTTGGAGAGCACGAACCGCGTCTGCGGCATCGGCCCCTCCGCGGCGTCGACGAGGACCAGCGCCCCGTCGGCCATCCGCAGCACGCGTTCCACCTCGCCGCCGAAGTCGGCGTGGCCCGGGGTGTCGATGATGTTGATCTTCGTGCCGCGCCATTCCACGGCGATGTTCTTGGCGAGGATCGTGATGCCGCGCTCGCGCTCCAGGTCGTTGGAGTCGAGGATCCGTTCGCCGGAGAGCTGGCTGGCACGGAACTGCCCGCTCTGCCGCAGCAGGCAGTCGACCAGCGTCGTCTTGCCGTGGTCGACGTGGGCGATGATGGCGATGTTGCGGATGTCGGCGCGGCGCGGGTGCGACCCGGCCGTCGCGGGGTCGGTGGTGGGCATGGCCATGGCGGGGCCCGG
>CAISKG010000633.1 GCA_903885855.1 uncultured Planctomycetaceae bacterium | reverse complement strand
CGCCCCAGATCACCAGCGTGTCCTCAAAAAGCCCGCGTTGCTTGAGGTCGGTCAGCAGGGCCGCGATGGGACCGTCGATTTCGGCGGCCAGGCGTCGATGGCTGTCTTCAATCTGGGCGTGGTTATCCCAGGGTTGACCAGCACCATGCCACAGCTGGACGTAACGAACACCGCGTTCCAGAAGACGGCGGGCGATGAGCGTCTGGCGACCGTGCACTCCGTCGCCATACATGGCCCGCGTCGCCGCCGATTCGCGTGACAGGTCGAACGCCTCCGCAGCCTCCACCTGCATGCGGAACGCCAGTTCAAACGACTGGATGCGCGCTTCCAATCGTTCATCGGTCCGCGGTCGCTGATGAGCGCGATTGAGGCGCCCCAGCAGGTCCAACTGGCGTCGCTGCGTGGCGAGACTCGCATGGGGACTGCGAATGTTCTCAATCAGTCGATCCAGTTCGCGATGAACCGGATCCACGAAGGTCCCTTGGTACGCTCCGGGCAGGAACCCCGACTGCCAGTTCTCCGCATCCTTCACGGGATAGCCTTCGGGACACATGGCGACGAAGCCCGGGAGGTTCTCGTTCTCCGCACCCAGGCCATAGAGCACCCAGGCACCAACGCTGGGCCGCGGCTGCACCGAGTCGCCGCAGTTCATCAGCATCAGGCTCGGCTCGTGGTTGGGCACCTGGGCGTGCATCGAGCGGATCACCGCCAGCCGATCGGCGTGGGCGGCGATCCGGGGGAAGATCTCGGAGATCTCGAGGCCGCTCTCGCCGTGCCGGGCGAAGGCGAAGGGGGAGGGAAGCGGGGCGCCGGTCTTGCGTTCGGTGGTGAGGTTGCGCGGCGCGGGCGCGTCGGCGTGCCGGGCGAGCGCGGGCTTGGGGTCGAACGTGTCGACCTGCGAGGGGCCGCCGTTCAAGAACACGTGCACGACGCGCGTCGCCCGCGCGCGGAAGTGCGGCGCCTTCGGGGCGAGCGGCTCGAGGAGCGGATCGGCGGCCGCCCGCGCCGCACCGGAGTCGCCGAGCACGCCGGCCAGGCCGAGGAGGCCGATGCCGAGGCCGCCGCGCGCGAGCACGTCGCGCCGCGAGGGCGGCAGGGGGCGGGCGGCGCGGGACGGGTCGGGGAGCATGCGGGTACCCGGGCGGGGGTCAGTCGACGAACAGGAATTCGTTGGAAAGCAGGAGCGCCTGCACGAGCTGCTCGCGCGGCGACAACGGGGGGGGCGGCGACGGGGGCGCGGGCTTCCCCTCCTCCGGCGGAGCGGGCGGCGGCGGCGGCGCGGGCTCGGGTGCGCCGGCCACGAAGGCGATCGCCCCCTCACGCTCGGCGCTCGACGGCGGCCGCTGGAACACCGCCCGCCACACGCGCTCGATCGCGGCGGGATCGGCGCCGGGCTCGGGCCACGCCCGGCGCACGAGCGACCGGGCCCGCTCCGCCACGAAGGGATGGTTGAGCGCGAAGAGGGCCTGCTGCGGCACGGTCGTCTCGAGCCGCTTGGGCACGTGGAGATCGGGGTTGGCGAAATCGAAGGCGTTCATCACGCCGGGCACGTACTGCCGGTCGACGAGGCAGTAGACGCTGCGCCGGTGCGGGCCGGGGCCCGGCGGGAGGAGGTCGTCACCGCGGCCCCCGGGGGCGTCGGTGCCGAGGTCGCCCGCCACCGCGAGCAGCGAGTCGCGGAACGCCTCCCATTCCAGCCGCCGGGCCCGGAAGCGCCACAGGAGGCGGTTGTCGGGATCGGCCTCCATGCCACGCCGCACCGCGGCCTCCGCCGGCACGGACTGCTGCCGGTAGGCCCCGGAGAGGACGATCCGCCGGTGGAGCCGCCGCGTGCTCCGGCCGTCGGCGAGGAAGCCGGCCGCGAGCGTGTCGAGGAGCTCGGGGTGCGAGGGGGGATCGGCGCGGAGGCCGAAGTCGCTCGGCGTCTCCACCAGGCCGCGGCCGAAGTGCTGCCGCCACACCCGGTTGACCCACACGCGCGTGGCGAGGGGGTTGTCCGGGGCGACGATCTGCGCCGCCAACTCGAGGCGGCCGCTGCCGTCGTGGAACCGGCCCCGGTCGCCCCCGGTGGCCGCCGCGGGGAGCCGGCGCGGCACGCGCGGCCCCTTGTTGGCCGGGTTGCCCCGGCGGAAGACCTGCGCGTCCTGCGGCGTGCCGCGATCGACGAGCACGAGCGCCTGCGGCGCCGAGAGCGGCTGGGGGATGAGCCACTGGTCGAGCTCGTTCTGCGCCTTCCAGATCTGGTTGATGGAATCGGAATCCATCAGCGTCTCGATGTTGGCGATCGGCTCGTCGGGGATCGTGCAGGGGGACTCGGGGCCGTAGAGCACCTGCCGCAGGCGCTCGTCGGCGGGATCGGGCAGCGCCGCGGGGGGCGCGGCGCTCGCCGACACCGCCTGCTGGCAGGCCCGCCTCCAGGCCCCGTCGATCTCGGCGAAGATCTTCCCGTAGCGGTCGGCGACGTCGCGGAAGCCGGCCGGGGGCGTCTCGAAGGCCGCCGCGACGCGCGGATCGAGCGCGATGCCGGAGGCCCGCAGCGCCGCGATCCGCTCCGCGGCCGTCCCGGGGAAGCCGTCGGCGGGCAGCGGGAGGAGGGCGACGAGGATCGCGAACACCGGATCGGAAGCGGCCCGATCGGGGCTCAGGTAGGCCTGCCAGCGGCGCACGATGTTCGCGATCAGGTCGTCCTTGGCGATGATCTGGTCGAAGCCGAGCTCGGGATACCGTTCGAGCTCGCTCTGCGCGAAGAGGTAGTCGGCGATCCGCGCCCGGAAGCGGTCGGAGTTCTCGGCGCGGAGGCGGAGGCTCGTCTCCGCGAGTGCCCGTCGACGCTTCTCGAGTTCGGCGACGAAGTCGGGGGCGGGCTCCGCCACCCCCGCGCGGCGCGCCACCGGCACGAGCTTCTCGGAGGAGCTCGTGAACACCCCGTAGAGCCCGTAGTAGTCGGCGGTGGCGATGGGATCGTATTTGTGGTCGTGGCAGCGGGCGCAGCCGATCGTGAGCCCGAGCAGCCCCCGGGAGACGACGTCGATGCGGTCGTCGACGATGTCGGGCGTGACGCCGAGGAAGCGCCGGCCGGTGGTGAGGAAGCCGAGTGCCGCGAGGTCGCGGTCCCCCTCGGGCACGAGCCGGTCGGCCGCCAACTGCAGCGTGACGAAGCGGTCGTAGGGGAGATCGCGCGAGACCGCGTCGACGACCCAGTCGCGGTACACGGGGGCATGGACGAAGAAACGCTCCTCGCGGCCGTAGACGTAGCCCTTGGTGTCGGAGTAGCGGGCGACGTCGAGCCACAGCCGCGCCTGGTGCTCGGCGTGGCGGGGCGAGGCGAGGAGGCGGTCGACGAGCCGCTCGTAGGCGTCGGGGGAGGCGTCCGCGAGGAAGGCCTCCACCTCCTCGGGCTGGGGCGGCAGGCCGGTGAGGTCGTAGGTGACGCGGCGCACGAGCGTGCGCGGGTCGGCCGGCGGCGCCCGCTCGAGCCCGGCCTCGGCGAGGCGCGCGTCGACGAGGCGGTCGATCGCCGCCGGATCGGCGGCGTCGGCCGCCGCCGGCGGGAGCGGCTGGAAGGCCCAGTGGTCGCGCTCGCGTGCGGCGCGGTCGGAGGGATCGGGGGGGGCGTCGGGCCAGGGGGCCCCGGCCGCGATCCACGCCTCGAGGTGGCCGATCGCCGCGGCGTCGAGGCGCTCCCCCGCTTCGGGGGGCGGCATGCGCACGTCCTCGTCGCCGTGCCGCACCCGCGCCACGAGCGACGACTCCGCCGGCCGTCCCGGCACGAGCGCCGGACCGGAATCGCCGCCGGCCGCGATATTCGCCGGCCCGTCGAGCCGCAGCCCGGCGAACTGCTTCCCCGCGCCGTGGCAGCCCTGGCAGCGCTCCACCAGGAGCGGCCGGACGTGCCGCTCGAAATGGTCGAGGGCGGCCGGATCGGCCCCCCGGCACTCGGGGGCCCTGCCGGCGAGGCCGAGGATCAGGATCGCTCCCAGGCCCAGGGCCGTGGCGGTCACCGACGCGGCGATTCCCCTTCCCAACGCGACCATCCCCAAAGTCTACCCAGCCTCCCCGTCGCGGGCCTCCCCCGGCTCGGGAGGCAGCGGCGCCCACCGCTCGAACGCCGCGGCCTGCCCGCGGCACGCGCCGGCGGCGTCGACGAGGTTCCACACCACCGCCTGGTCGATCCGGAAGCGGTTGCCCCGTCGCGAGATGCGGATCCCGGCGTAGTCGTCGACGAAGCCGTCGCGACGGGTGCGGTCGAGGAGCCGGGCGCGCTCGTCGCGGTGGACGGGCTCGGCGGTGAGCCGGGAGGGCGTCTTCGTGAAATCCCCCCAGGCGGTCTCCCACAGGGCCAGCGCCCGCCGGTTGCCGTAGTTGAGCACCGGATCGGCCTCGGTGCCGTGCGACACCACCACCGTCGGGGCCTCGAAGAGACGCCTGGCCTCCTCCTCGGGGCTTCCGCCGCGCGGCATGAGCTCACGGCCGACGACCCGGGCGAACGACCCGAGCAGCAGCCCGGCATGCTCGACGAGCGTCGGCGTCATCCAGGGCTCCGCGCCCCCCCAGCCCAGCACCTCGCCGACGCCCACGGCGCCTTGGAGCTCCTCGAAGGTGAGCATGCCGTGCCGCAGCGACGCGACCGATCCGTCGTCGAGCCAGGCGCGCACCAGCGCCCGCATCGCGGCCCCCGCCAGCGCCAGCGACGAGGTGGGATCGACCGCCACCTTGAATCCCATCCGCTCGAGCTCGGCCAGGCCCACCAGCGGCGTCGCGCCGCCGGGGAGCATGTTGGCGAGGTTCGGGAGGGGCACCTCGGCCGCGATCCGCGCGAGCTCGGCGACCGACCGCGGCGCCTCGACGAAGGCCATGTCGGCGCCGGCCTCGGCGTAGCGCCGCGCCCGCGCGATGGCGGCGTCGAGGCCCTCGACGGCGCGGGCGTCGGTGCGCGCGACGATCACGAAATCGGGATCGCGCCGCGCCGCCAGCGCCGCCGAGAGCCTCCCCAGCATCGTCTCCACCGGCACCACGCTCTTGCCGGCGAAATGGCCGCAGCGCTTCGGCTCGGTCTGGTCCTCGAGGAGCATCCCCGCGGCGCCCGCCCCCTCGAACTGCCGCACCGTCCAGGCCACCGCCGGCGCGTCGCCGTGGCCTGTGTCGCCGTCGGCGACCAGCGGGATCGCCACGCGGGCGGTGATCCGCCGCACCGCCTCGGCCATCTCCCCCGAGGAGAGGAGCCCCAGATCGGGGAGGCCGTGGGCGCTGGCCGCCACGCCGAAGCCGCCGAGGAAGAGCATCTCGGCGCCGGCCTGCGCGGCGACGCGCGCGGTGAAGGCGTCGTGGGGGACGATCGCGCGCACGAGCCCCGGTCGGGCCAGCAATCCGCGCAGGCGCGCCGCCGGCGTCATCGGGCCGGCCCCGCGGGGGCGATCCCGAGCGACGCGAGCCACTCGAGGCTACCGGTCTGCCAGGCGTCCCAGTTGGGCCCTTTGTAGCCGTCGAGACCGTGGCCGCCGGAGGGCAACTCGAGCAGTTCGCTCGTCACGCCCTTGGCCCGGCAGGCGGCGTGGAACGCGCGGCTGTTGGAGATCGGCACCGGCCCGTCGTCGATGGCGTGGGCGAGGTACGTCGGCGGCGTGCGCTCCGTGACCTGCCGCTCGTTCGAGAAGAGCGCCGCGAGGTCGGCCGGGGGATCCTTGCCGAGAAGGTTCTCCCGGGAGCCCGCATGCGTCCCCTCCCCCATCACGATCACCGGATAGACGAGGATCGCGAAGTCGGGCCGCGACGACTCGCGCGCCACCGGATCGGCGGCGGTCGCGTCGCCGGCGTCGAAATGGGTCGCGGCGGTGGAGGCGAGGTGGCCGCCGGCCGAGAAGCCCATGATGCCGACCTTCCCCGGATCGATCCGCCACTCCTTGGCCTTCGCTCGCACCGTGCGGATGGCCCGCGATGCGTCGGCCAGCGGCACGAACGACCGCCCCTTCGGCAGCCGGTACTCGAGCACCAGCCCCGCGATCCCGTGGCGGCCGAGCCAGGCGGCGATCCCCTCCCCCTCGGGCCCGGTGACGAGCCCGCCGTAGCCGCCGCCGGGGCAGATCACCACCGCCGGCGTGGGGCCGCCGCCGGCCCGGGCCGCGGGCAGATGGACGGTGAGAAACGCATCGGCATCCTCCCGCTCGTCGCTGCCCGGCGCCCCGACCGGCGCGCGGCCGTCCCAGAGGCCGATCCGCGGCGCGGGCTCGGAGGCGCGGGCCAGGAACCCGGACGCCGCGAGGGCGACGGCGACCAGAAGCGGGCGAGAGCCTGCGCGGCGCATGGGAGACTCCACCGATGGGAAGGGGTCGGGCCGGCGTTGGTGCCGGCGCTGCCGCCGGGGTCAGGGGGACGGCGCGGGCGCGGAAGGAGGGGGTGGCTCTGCCGTCGTCGGGGGCGCGGCGGGCTCGGGCGCGGCGGGCTCGGGGACCACGGGCTCGGGGACCGGTCGCCGCTTGGCCACCAGGCCCTTGGCGGTGCATTCGGAGGTGCCCAGGCCGTCGGCCTCGGTGACGTCCACGAGCACCGCCGGAAGGCGCAGCCGTTCGAGCCACGACAGATCGGGAGGCGGGAGCCGCGCCGCGAGCCCGGCCTCGGTGTCGCCGGCGGCCAGCACGAGCCGGTCGGGGATGTCGCTCGACAGCCGCGCCTCGACGATCGTGATCCCGTGCACCACCACCGCCGCGCGCAGCGTCGTCGGGGTCACCTGCTTGAGCTGCCGCTCGCGCCCCTCGGCGTCGGTGTAGGAGACGGTCCCCTCCGACGACTTGCCCGCCTCGGCGACGGCCGGCGAGGTGGCGTCGTGGATCCAGCCGTTGCGTTCGAACGACTTCCCCATGGCGGCGATCATGCGGTCGTGGTCGGGGCTCGGCGGAACCTTCGTGGCCACGACCGTGCCCGGCTCGACGAGCGCCGGCAGCCCGGCGGGCAACTGGGCCGCCGCGGCCGCGACCTCCGGCTCCGGGATCGCGGCGCAGACGATCGCCGCCAGCGTGCCGTCGGCGGGGTCGTCGCCGCCGCCGCGGGCGCTCGCGGGCGCGGCGTAGAGGAACTTCCCGTCGGCGACGCGTTCGGCGAGGTCGTCGATCGAATCGCCGGCCTGCATCGGCGTGAGCGCGTAGCGCCACACCGGCAGCCCGCGCGACGCCGACCACAGCACCGCCGCCAGCCCCTCCGCCGACTGCACGAGGAGGCCGTCGTCGCCGCACCACGCCAGCGCCGTGGCGTTGACGCGGCAGCCCTGGGCGCGGAAGACGGGAATCGGGCCGGCGGGGTCGGTGAGGTCGTGCACCTGCACGTCGCCCCCCTGCACCACCGCCAGGCGGCGCCCGGCGGCGTCGAAGGCGACGCCCCAGGCCGGCCCGGTGGGCAGCGAGGCGAGGATCTTGCCCGTGGCGGTGTCGCAGACCTGCACCCGCTTGGTGTCGGGGAGGGCCACGAGTCGACGCCCCCCGGAGAGCGCGGGCACCGGCGAGTGGCCGGGATACTGCGCGAGCCGGTAGCGGGCCGCCTTGGCGTCGATGTCCCAGCAGGTGATCTCCTCCCGGCTGCTGCGGTGGAGCACGAGCGCGTCGTCGACGATCCGTCCCCACGGCAGCCGCGCCGTCGGCTCCCGATCGCCGCAGGGGGCGCGCCAGGTGGCGATCCGCAGCGCCGCCTTCCGCGCGGGGCCGACATCCCAGAGGGTGAGCACCTGCCGCGCCGCCCCCTCGGCGGTCGATTTCTCGCGCGACACCGTCAGCAGCCGCTCCAGGATGGGGTGGTAATCGAGGACGATGTCGCTGCCGTCGAGGTCGTGCGTGGCCAGCACGGTCTTCTTTCCCGGCGCCACCCAGACCAGCCTCGTGGGCCGGGGCCGGCCCGGGGTCGAGTTCTCCACCGCCACGAGCACCACGCCGTCGCCGGCGGGCTCGATCTTCGCCACCCGGTCGAAGGTGTCGGCCCGGGGGATGTCGACGCGTCCCGCCGGGAGCGTGAGGGGCATCTCGTCAGGATCGGCGGCCAGGGCCGGCAGCGGCACGGGGGGGAATTCCACATGGTTGGTCGCCCGTGCCTCGACGTCGAACGCCGCCGGCTCGGCGGCCGCGTCGGATTTCTTCAGGCCCTGCCGCCGCTTGGCCCGCTGGGCCACGAGCCGATCGAGACGCGACAACTGATCGATCTCGATCTCGAGTTCCATGCCGTCGGGCTGGCGGAGCGTGATCACGCCGCCGTCGATCGCCACCAGCGTGGCGGTGACGGTGAATTGCCCGGTGGCGTCGGTCCAGGGCCGCTCGGCGACGAGGGCGCGCTGCGCGCGGGCCGGGGCGGCGAGCGCCAGAAGGAGGAGCACCGCCGCCGCCCCGAGCGGGCGGCGGGGGGCGACGGAGGGGGATCGATCGCGGATCGCGTGCATCGGGCGGGGCCGGGGCCACGGGACGGAAACCGGTGGGGCAGTATCGCCAGCGGCGCCGCGGCCCCGCAAGGAAGCTCCATGGCGGCGGAGGCTGCGGG
>CAISKG010000632.1 GCA_903885855.1 uncultured Planctomycetaceae bacterium | reverse complement strand
GGGCGACGAGGAGGCGGCCCGCCCCATGCCGAGTGCGTCCGATCATCCGCCCGCCGGCGGTCCCGAGCGTGTGCCCTTCGTGCGCCCGGACCTGCCGGACTTCGAGTCCCTCAGGCCGCACCTGGAGGCGATCGTCGCCTCCGGGCAGCTCACGAAGGGGGGCTACCTGCGCCGCTTCGAGGAGGCGGTGGCGGCGCATCTGGGGGTGCGGCACGCCGTCGCCGTGAGCAGCTGCACGGTGGGGCTGCTGCTGGTGCACCGCGCGCTCGCGATCCACGCCGGGCGGTGCCGCGACGGCGGCTGCGAGGTGGGGGCGCTGCGCCCCATCGCCGCCGGCGGCGAGGTGGTGATGCCCGGCTTCACCTTCCTGGCCGCGCCGGCCGCGGCCACCTGGAACGGCCTCCGCCCGCGCTTCGTCGACGTCGACGAGGCCACCACGAACCTCACCGTCGGCCTGGCGGAGGAGGGACTCGGCCCGCGGACCGCCGTCCTGGCCGCCTGCCACAACTTCGGCAATCCCTGCGACGTGGCGGGCCTCGCGGGGCTGGCGCGGCGTCACGGCGTGGGCCTGGTGATCGACGCGGCCCACGGGTTCGGCGCGCGTCAGGGGGGCCTTCCGGTGGGGCGCGGCGCGACGGCCCAGGTCTTCAGCCTGTCCCCCACCAAGCTTCTGGTGGCGGGGGAGGGGGGCGTGGTGGCGACCGACTGCGACTGCCTGGCGCGGACGGTGCGCGTGGGGCGCGAGTACGGCAACGACGGCTCCTACGACGCCATCTTCCCGGGGGTCAACGGCCGGATGCCCGAGATGTGCGCGGCGACGGCGTGGGTGGGCCTCGAGGGCCTCGAGCGCGTGGCGGCGGCGCGGCGGGCGATCGCCGCGGCCTACCGGTCGGGGCTGGCGGGGCTGCCGGGGCTGTCGTTCGTCGTGGAGCGGCCGGGCGACGCCTCGAGCAACAAGGAATTCTCGGTGGCCGTCGATCCCGACCGCTTCGGCGCCGACCGGGACGCCCTCCGCGCCGCGCTCGACGCCGCCGGCATCGACACGCGCGCCTACTACGACCCCCCCTGCCACCGGCAGACGGCCTACCGGGCCTACCACGACGGGCACGCCCCCCTGCCGGCGAGCGAGCGGCTCGCCGCGCGCAGCGTGGCCCTGCCGATCGGGCGGCAGGTCGACGCCGGCGTCGTGGAGCGGGTGTGCGCGGTGTTCCACGCGCTGGCGGCGACGGGCCGGGAGCGACGGCTCGGGGCGGAGCGCGTCTCGTGAGCGCGGCGGCGCGGCGGCGCGGCGGGATCTACGTGCGCGTCGTGAAGCGGGCCTTCGACGCGGCCGTGGCCGCCGCCCTCCTCCTTCTGCTCCTGCCGGTGATGATGCTGGTGTGGGTGGCCGTGGTGGCGGTGCTCGGGCTGCCTGCCTTCTACTTCGACCAACGGGCGGGGCGCGACGGCCGGATGATCGTGGTGGGGAAATTCCGCTCCATGCGCGACGCGCTGGACGGCGCGGGGCGCCCGCTGCCCGACGCCGAACGCCTCGGCTGGCTGGGGCGGTTCCTGCGCCGTACGAGCCTCGACGAGCTGCCGCAGCTGGTGAGCGTGCTGGTGGGGGACATGAGCCTGGTCGGTCCCCGGCCGCTCCCCCTGCGCTACGTACCCCGGTATAATTCGCGGCAGGCGACGCGGCTGGAGGTGCTGCCCGGCCTCACGGGGCTCGCCCAGGTCCGGGGCCGCAACGGCCTCGACTGGCCCCAGCGCCTCGAACTCGACGCCCGCTACGTCGACATGATGGATCGCTGGTACGCGCCGTTGGTCGATGCCGCGATCCTGGCCGCGACCGGGGGCGTGGTTCTCTGGCAGGCGCTGTCGGGGCGCGGCATCTCCGGCGGCGGTGCGGCGACGATGAAGGAGTTCGATCCGTGACGCCCAGCGACCGCGACGTCCCCGCCGCCGTTCGCGCCGCCATCGACGCGGTCTACCGCGACACCGGCCGGCCCCGGCGCGAGGTGCCGGCCGCGGCCCTGCTCGGGGCCGACCTCGGACTCGACTCGCTCGATCTGGCGCAGATCGTGGTCCTCCTCGAACGCGATCTGGGGGTCGATCCCTTCCGCGATCCCTCCCCGACCGCGCCGCGCGTTCCGCTGCGCACCGTGGAGCACCTCGTCGCCGCCTACCGGGCGGCGCTGGCCGCCGCCCCACGCCCGCTCCCCCGCGCCCCCTGACGGCGCGAGCCCGCGGAGGCATCCCCACCGCCACCGGACGACTGCCGAGCCATGAGCACCGAATCCACCGTCCTCGCCGCCGCGGCACCCGCCCGACTCGCCGTGTCGATCGACGCCGTCGCCTCCCTCGAACCGCGGCGCGCGGCGATCGTCGCCGCGGCGGGCTCGCCGGAGCGGCGCGAGACGACCTACGGCGCCCTGGCCACCGCGATCGCCGCCCTCGAGGCGGCGCTCGCCGCGGCGCGGCCGGTGGGGGTCGTGGCCCGGGCGGCCACGCTCGAGGGGCTGGTGACGATCGCGGCGGCCTGTGGCCGGAGGATGGTGCCGCTGGCGCTGGTCTCCGACGACGCGCGCGACCTGGTGGGCCAGCTGCGCGATTGGGTGGTGGTGGGCGACGACCTCGTCGTGCCCGCCGCGGCGCCCGCGCGGGGGCCGAGCCCCTTCGACCCTGCGGCGGCGCAGGTGGTCGTCGCCACCTCCGGCACCAGCGGCCCGCCCAAGCTCGTCGAACACTCCTGGGATTCGGTCCTGGCCGCGGCGCGGCTGGCGGAGCAGTGGCACGGCCGCGGTTGGCTCCTGGTCTACGACGCCACGCGCTGGGCCGGCACGCAGGTCTGGCTGCAGGCGATCCTCACCGGCGGCCGCGTCGTGGTGCCCCCCTCGCGCGACCCCGACGACGTGGCCCGCGCGCTGGTCGCCGAGGAGGTGTCGATCCTTCCCGCCACCCCCACGCTCCTGCGCCGGCTCGTGGCCTCGGCCGACCGCGGCGTGCTCTCCCGCGCCCGGCCGGACCGGATCACGCTGGGGGGCGAGGCGGCCGACGGGGCGCTGCTCGCGCAGGCCGCGGCGCTCTTCCCCGGGGCGCGGATCATCCACGTCTACGCCACCACCGAGTTGGGCGAGGTGTTCCGGGTGAGCGACGGCAAGCCGGGCTTCCCCGCCGAGTGGATCGCGCGCGGCCTGCCGGGGGGCGCGAGGCTCTCGACGCGCCGCGACGGGGAGCTGTTCGTGCAGCTGTCGCGCGACACCGCCGAAGTCGCCACGGGCGACCTCGTGGAGCGCCGCGGCGACCGCTACGAGTTCACGGGGCGGCGCAGCGACGTGATCGTCGTCGGCGGGGCGAAGGTCTTCCCGAAGCGCGTCGAGGAGGTGCTCCGCGGCGTGCCGGGCGTCGCCGAGGCGCGGGCCTACGGCCTCCCCAACGCGCTCACCGGCGAGATCGTGGCGGGCCAGATCGTCCTCGCCGACCCGCTCCCTGCGGGCGCGACCCCCGACGGCGTCCGCGCCGCGGCGTTGGCCGCCTGCCGCGGGGCGCTCGAGGCGCACGCCGTCCCGCGGATCCTCGACATCACGCGGAAGCTCGCCACCAACCCATCCGGCAAGGTGGTTCGCCGCCCGGTCGGCACCTGACGGAGCTTGCCGCGGCGGCGCCCGGCGCCG
>CAISKG010000631.1 GCA_903885855.1 uncultured Planctomycetaceae bacterium | reverse complement strand
GGCGCGCTGCTGGCCTGCGGCGTGCTCCTGGGCTGCCTCGCGACGCCGGGCGCCGCCGGCGCGGCGCCGCCGGAGCCGCGCCGCGCACGCGCGGACACGACCTGGAACCAATTCGGCGGGGAGGCCCGCGACAACCGCTCCGACGACCGCGGGCTCCTCGACCACTGGCCGGAGGAGGGGCCGGCGCACGTCGCCGGCCGCGGCGACCTCGGCATCGGCTTCTCGAGCGTCAGTTTCGCCCCCGGCGTCGTCCTCACCCTCGGCACGCGCGGCGAGGAGGAGATGGTCTTCTGCCTCGACGCGGAGTCGCTCGAGGAGCGCTGGGCCACGCCGATCGGCCGCGTCCGCGCCGACGGCATGGGGGGCGGGCCGCGCTCCACGCCGACGGTGGACGGCGACCGCGTCTACGCGCTGGGCGCGGGGGGCGACCTGGCCTGCCTGGCGCTCGACACCGGCCGGCTGGTGTGGGGGGGCAACATCCTCCGCGTCTTCGCCGCCGAGAACATCGTCTGGGGGATCAGCGAATCGCCCCTCGTCGACGGCGACCGGGTGATCGTCACCCCCGGCGGCCGCGAGGCGACGATGGCCGCCCTCGACGCGAAGACCGGCCGCACCCTCTGGAAGGGGACGGTGCCGGGCATGCCGCAGGCGGCCTACGCCTCCGCGATCGTCGTCACGACCGGCGGGGTGCGCCAGTACGTGAACTTCGTCCACGGCGGCCTGGTGGGCATCCGCGCGGCCGACGGCGCGGTGCTGTGGGGGGACGACTCCGCCTCCAACGCCACCGCCAACTGCTCGGCGCCGCTGGCCTGGAAAGGCGACGTCTTCGCCGCCAGCGGCTACGGGGCGGGGGGGGTGCTGCTGCGCCTCGCCCGTGGCCGTCAGGGGGTGCGCGCGGTGCCGGCCTACACCACCAAGGAGATGAAGAACCACCACGGCGGGATGGTGATCGACCGCGACCACCTCTACGGCTGCGACGAGGGGCTCCTCACCTGCCTCGAGCTGGCGGGGGGGCGGGTGGCCTGGCAGCACCGTTCGGTGGGGAAGGGGGCCGTGGTGTGGGCCGACGGCAAGCTGGTCGTGCGTTCCGAGGAGGGGCCGGTGGCGCTGGTGGAGGCCACCCCGCGCGGCTACGTCGAACTCGGCCGATTCACCCCCGCCGCACGCAGCGACCGGCCGGCGTGGGCCCATCCGGTGATCGCCGCCGGCAGGCTGTGGCTCCGCGACCAGGACCGGCTCGACGTCTATTCCGTCGCCGAGTGAGGCCGACTCCTCCCGCCGCGACTGGATCGGGACGCCGCCGAGGGTATCCTCCAGTCGAGGGGGATGGTTCCCGGAGCCCTCGATCCACCACACGGCGGCAGGAGTGTATCCATGGCGAAGCGTGCCCGAGATCCGAAGACCCGCGCGGCGAAGCAGGCGCAGCCCGCCCCCGCGCCCCCGGCGATCATGCGACTCAATCCGACGTCGTTCATCGACGGCGAGACGTACAACATCGGCGTCTCCCTCCAGAACTTCAACTCCGTCAGGGCGGCCTTCTTCTCCGAGAGCAGCCCGCTGGCAGCCTTCTCGAACACCAACGCCTTCACCCCCTTCCCCTCCTCGGGCCCGCCGCAGCAGATCCTCTTCCTCAACTCCAAGTTCTCCTACACCGGCAGCGTGGCCTCGAGTGCCTACCTCACGGTGACGGTCATCAGCGGCACCGGAGCGACGGTCTCGAAGACGTTCGACGTCAACTTCAACCCCAAGGGGTCGGTCGCGCCATCCACAGCTCGGATGAAGGCCCGGGGCGTGTCGTGAGCGCCGCGCGTCGGGACGCGCCGGTGGCCGCTCACTCGGCGCCCGCGTCCCGCGGCGGCGCCGCCGGGATCTGACGGAGCATCTCGCCGATCCCCGCCCGCAGCGGCGCGACGCGCTGCGGATCCGCGCCCCGCCGCTCGGCGGTGTCGCACTCCTCGAGCCCCGAGCGGAGCGTGGCGCGGGCGGCGCCGGTGTCGCCGGCGCCGAGTTCGGCGGCTGCCTGGAAGTACAACGCGCTCGCCCGCACCGCGGCGTATTGGGGCGTGGGGGGATCGTGGCCCAAGCCCGCGGCCCGCGCGGCACGGGCGCCGGCCTCCCCCCACGCGCCCCGGTTCAGGTCGGCGGCGGCGAAGTGCAGCAGCGTCTCGGCGAGCAGGAAGCGCAGCGACGGGATCTCCGGGTGCTCGGCCGCGATCGTCTCCAGGCTCCCGATCGCGGCGTCGATCGAGCCCGGCTCGGGCCGAGGGTCGGCGAGGAGCGTTTCGCGGATCGCCATCGCCTCGAGGAGGCGGTGGTTCGGGTCGGCGGCGTTCAGGGCGACCAGACGCGCGGCCCACTCCACGGCGTCGGCGGCGGCCGCCGCCGCGGCCTCCCGCTGGCCCAGGCCGCGATGGCAGGCGGAGGCGTCGACGGCCGCCGGGGTGGCCAGGCGGAGGATGTCGGTCACGGTGTCGGGTGCGCGGAGCAGCTCCCGGTAGGTCGCCAGCGCCCCGTCGAAGAGCGCCGCCGCCGCCTCCGGGCTGCCCGAGACGCTCGTCGTCCGCGCCAGGTCGGCGTGTGTGCGCGCCAGTACCAGCGGCGCGAAGGAGGAGCCCGGGAAACGGGCGCGGTAGTCCTCCGCCTGTGCGAACGTCTCTTGCTGGTAGGGGAGGACGCCCTCCGCGCCGCCCACGGCCAGGAGCGCGACGGCCCGGTCGGACCGTGTCTCCAGGCGGTCGCGCCACACGGCGTCGTCATCCGGCAGGCTCCCGAGATCCGCGAGCGCCTCGTCGAACAGCGGGAGGGCGTCTTCCGCGCGACCGGTGAGCCGGAGCAGATTCGCCAGGCGCCGCACCGCCTCGGCGGCATCGCGGCAGATGATCGGATCCCGGGGGTGATCCGCACGCAGCCGGCGGTAGTGTGCCACCGCCTCCTCGAGCATCATCAGCCGTTGGCCGTCGGCCTGGGGGATCGAGGCCCAGAAGTCGTCGCCGATCTGGATGCAGAAGTTGCGGATCACGCCCCGCGCCGTCTCGAGATTGCGGAGGGCCACGTCGCGCTGCCGCGCCACCGCCACGTAGCCCACGCCGAGGGCGACCGCCGAGGTGAGCAGGAGCGCCACCGCGGCCGCCACCGGCGTGCGATGGCGCTTCACCCAGCGCCACGCCCGCGTCTGCCAGGGATCGGGAAAGGCCTCCACCGGCTCGTCGGCGAGGTAGCGGTCGATGTCGTCGGCCAGCGCCGACGCGCTGCCGTAGCGGGCGGCGGGGGCCGGCGCCATCGCCTTGGCGGCGATCGCCACCAGCGCCGGCGGCATCCACGCCCTGGGCCGGCTGTGGCGGTGGCCGCCGAGGACATCCTCGCGCGGGATGGGGGCGCGCGTGTCGAAGGGGGGCGTGCCGGCGAGGATCTCGTGCAGCGTCGCACCCAGGCCGTAGACGTCGGCGGCCGGCCCGATCCCCTCCCAGTGCTCCTCCCACTGCTCGGGCGAGGCGTAGGCGCGCGTGCCGTGGAAGCCGCGCGGCGCCGAGGGATCGCCGCCGCTGCCGGAGCCCCGCGGGGCGTCGGAGGCGCCGCCGGAGAGCGCCGCGCTACCGTCACCGACGCGCTGGCGGATGCCGTCGCCCTTGATCCACGCCAGGCCCCAGTCGATGACCTGCGTCTCGCCGAATCGCCCCGTCACGACGTTCCTGGGCTTGATGTCGAGGTGGTAGACCTCGCGCGCGTGGGCGTAGGCGATGGCCCGGCAGGCGGCGGCGAAGTGCCCCAGCAGCCCCCGGAAGGCGACCTCGTCGATGGCCGTGGGATGGTCGCGGTGGTAGTCGCGCACCAGCCGGTGCAGGCTCCCCTCGGGGAGGAAGCGCATCACGCCGAAGAGCGCGCCGTCCTCGTCCTCGCCGATGTCGTACACCGGCGCGATGCCCGGATGCTCGAGCAGCGCGCCGACGCGGATCTCGCGGAGGAAGCGCCGGCGGTGGATCTCCTTGTCGGCGAACTCCTTCTTCGGCTTCTTGACGATCACCTCGCGGCTCAGGTCGGTGTCGAGGGCGAGGAACACCTCCCCCCTGCCCCCTTCCTCGAGCGCGCGGAGAATCCGGTAGCGCCCCGCCGACGGCGCCCGGCCCGGCCGCGACTCGGTCGGCGCGCCGGCATCGCCGTCGCCGGTGACATACCCCTCGTCGGCCATGATTCCCCCTCGCCGCCACCCGCCCGCATGACACGAAGGACTTCAACCTACGTTCCTGCCCGCGCCGACTCCACACCGGCGCCGATCCGTGCGGCGCGGCTGCCCTTGCCGCCGCTGCTCCGTGAAACCGGGCCGTCTCATTCACCCCGGGCCGGGAGCCGCGCGCAGAATGGTACGATGAAAGGCATCGATAGCCCCGGACGGCCCCCGGAGACGCGCCCCATGGCCAAGAAGAAGAGCGCCAAGAAAGCCGCAGCGAAGAAGCCGGCAGCCAAGAAGCCGGCAGCCAAGAAGCCGGCAGCCAAGAAGCCGGCAGCCAAGAAGCCGGCAGCGAAGAAGCCAGCCGCCAAGAAGAAGCCGGCCACACGGGCACCGGCCAAGAAGGCCGTCGCCCGGAAACGCCCGGGGGGGAAGATCGTCGGCGTCGCAGCCCCGGCACCGGCTCCCGAGATCGTCGACGTGAATCCGAAGGTGTTCAGGCACGGACGGCCCTACCGGATCGGCGCGTCGCTTCGGAACTTCAGCGGCACCCGGATCGTGTCGGCTTCCTTCAGCCAGAATCATCCCGACGCCGCGTTCACCGGGCCCGATGGCTACGAACTCACTCCGAATGCGTCCAATCCGCAGACGTTGCGATTCAACTCGAAGTCCTTCTCCTGGAACGGCGCGGCGACCGGCTCGGCGAAATTGACGGTGACGATCATCACCGGCGGCGAGAATCCCGTCGCGAAGACGCAGCCAGTCACCCACGTGCAGCCGGCCCCCTTCGTGCAGCCGGTCATCTACACGAAGTAGGCACCGGCGCCCCGACCGCTCAGTGGCCCGCGGGCAGGAGCGCCTCCACCTCCCGCCGCCAAGCGTCGACCGCCTCACCGCCGCCCCGCGCGTCGATCGCCTCGAAGAGCG
>CAISKG010000630.1 GCA_903885855.1 uncultured Planctomycetaceae bacterium | reverse complement strand
GCTCCTCGAGGCACTCGCGCACCACCGCCTCGGCCTCCTCCTCCCCCGGCTCCACGTGCCCGCCGGGAAAGCACACCCGGCCCGGCGCCGCGACGGCGCGCCCGCGCCGGATGGCGAGAAAGCGGTCCCCACGCCGCGCCACCGCCACCACGCCGCGGCGGCCCGTGCGCCACGCGCCCGGCGGGAGAGCGGGATCGTCCATGGAAACCTCGTGGCGCCGTTCGGCCGCCGGCCCGCGGCTCGGAGGGGAAACCTGCCCCCCCGCACGGGCGGAGTCGCGGGGAGGGGAAAAGGACGGGCCGGGACGACTACACTACAGTATCCCGCTTCGGCCCCCCGCCGAGTGCCCGAGCCCCCCGACCGCCCCCCGCCCCGCGCACCCGCCGATGGAAACACCCCCTCCCGATGCCCCGTCGCCCGGCCCGGCCCCCCGCCCCGGTGGGAGGCCGCTGGGGATGCCGGCGGTGATCCTGCTCGTGCTGGCGGCGGTGGCCCTGGTGACGATCGTGCTGCGGGAACGCGCCGGCATGAACGCCCCGGTCACCTGGGACGAGTTCGTCCGGCAGGTGAAGGGGGGCAACGTCGCCGAGGTGCGGATCACCGGCAACGCCATCGACGGCCGCTTCACGGCGCCACTCGGCGACGGCGGCGACACCATCGGCGGCGGGGCCCGCACCTTCCACATCGAACTCTCCCCCTACCTGGGCGAGGGCCTCAACGAGCTGCTCCTCGAGCACGGCGTGAAGACCACCGTCCGCCAGCCGAGCGACGGCACGGGGCTCCTCCTGGGCCTCTACATGCTCGTGCCGCTGCTGCTCATGGCGGGCTTCTGGATGACGCTCCGCCGGGCCCGCGATCCCTTCGGCGGCACCGGCTTCCTGGGGGGCTTCAACAAGTCGCCGGCGAAGCGCTACGGCGCTTCCGACAAGCCCGTGACCTTCGCCGACGTCGCCGGCCTCGAGGGGGTGAAGGAGGATCTCAAGGAGATCGTCGAGTTCCTCAAGGATCCGCGGAAGTTCCAGCGGCTCGGCGGCCGCGTCCCCAAGGGGGTGCTGCTGATGGGCCCCCCCGGCACCGGCAAGACGCTCCTCGCCCGGGCCGTGGCGGGGGGAGGCGGGGGTGCCCTTCTTCTCGATCTCCGGCTCCGAGTTCATCCAGATGTTCGTGGGGGTGGGCGCGTCACGCGTGCGCGACCTCTTCAAGACCGCCAAGGACGCCTCGCCGGCGATCCTCTTCATCGACGAGATCGACGCCGTCGGCCGGCACCGCGGCACCGGCCTGGGCGGCGGCCACGACGAGCGCGAGCAGACGCTCAACCAGATCCTCTCCGAGATGGACGGCTTCAGCCCCGCCGAGAGCGTCATCGTGCTGGCGGCCACCAACCGCCCCGACGTCCTCGACCCGGCCCTGCTGCGCCCCGGCCGCTTCGACCGCCACGTGACCGTCGACCGGCCCAACCACAAGGCGCGGCTGGCGCTCTTCCGGGTCCACACGCGGAAGGTGCCGCTGGCCCCCGACGTCGATCTCGACCGGCTCGCCGCCGGCACGGTGGGCCTCACCGGCGCCGACATCCGCAATCTCGTCAACGAGGCGGCGCTGTGGGCCACCCGCCACGACAAGGACGCCGTCAGCGCCGCCGACTTCGACCACGCCCGCGACAAGGTGCTGATGGGGCCGAAGCGCGAGGAGGTGCTCGCGGGGCGGGAGAAGCGCATGACCGCCTACCACGAGGCGGGCCACGCCCTCGGCTCCTGGCTCCTCCCCGGCGTCGACAAGCTCCACAAGGTGACGATCATCCCGCGCGGGCGGGCCCTCGGCGTGACGCAGCTGGTCCCCGAGGAAGACCGCATGAACATCGGCCAGTCGGATCTCGAGAACCGGCTGGTGTTCATCCTGGCCGGGCGGGCCGCTGAGAAGCTCGTCTTCGGCGAGTATTCGGCCGGCGCCGAGAACGATCTCGTCCAGGCCACGCGCCTGGCGCGGCGGATGGTGGCCCACTGGGGGATGAGCGAGAAGGTGGGGCCGGTGGCCTGCCACGGCTCCAGCGAAACCCCCTTCCTCGGCCGCGACGTCTACGAGCAGCGCGAGTTCAGCGACCACACCGCGCGCGTCATCGACGACGAGGTGGCCAGGATCCTCGGCGAGTCGGCCGAGCGGGCCACGGCCCTCCTCACCGACAACCGCGACAAGCTCGACCGGCTGGCGCTGGCGCTCGAGGCCCGCGAGGTGCTCGACGACACCGATCTGGTGGGCATCGTCGGCCCGGCGGCACCGCGCCGCCCCGGCGACACCCCCGCGCAGGCGCCGGGAGCGCCGCCCGCGGCGGCGTCCTCGCCGTCCACCGCCCCGTCCCCGTCGCCCGACCAG
>CAISKG010000629.1 GCA_903885855.1 uncultured Planctomycetaceae bacterium | reverse complement strand
GGCGGACGGGTGGCGGCGGGATGGTTCATCGACGCCGTCGAGGCGCTCGAGGAGGAGGGACAGGGCGACCCCGGGGCGCGCGGGCCCGCGGCGGCGGCGCCACCGGTGCCCATCGAGTGGCGCGTGGTGCGCGACGGCCGCGGGGCGGCGCTGCGCATCGGACTGCCGGTCGCCGTCACGCCGCGGCGCGGCCTGCGCCTGCGCATCGCGGGCCACCGCGCCGGCGTCGACTTCGACGTTCCCTTCGCCTGCCGCGACCTGGACATGGTTCGGCTGGAGGGGGAGGCGGACGACGCCGCCGTGCTGGCGCTGTCGTCGCCGCCGGAGACGACGATCGAACTCGACCGCGCCGCGCCGCCGCCGGAGAGTCCGGCGCCGCGCCTCGCCGCGCTCCTGCCCGTCGCCGCGGTCCGGGCGTGGATCCCGGCCGACGGCGCCGCCATGGCCGGCAGTGCCCTGCTCCTCGAGCGGCGCGCGGCCGTCGAGGGCTCGACGGCCGTCGTGCTCACCTGCCGTGACGACCGGATCGTGCAGGCCTTCACCTTCACCTGCCGGCCGGGCACCGCGCCGCTCGACGCGGTGGTGGTGCACTTCTCCGAGCCCACCGACGACCTGCTCGAGTGGACGCTCCTTCCCCCGGCCGGCGCCGCGCTGTCGGTGCGCCGCGTGGCGGAACGCGGCGGGACGGCGCGCGGGGGAGAGACCTGGCTCGTCGAGTTCCAGCCGCCGCTGCGCCGGGAGACCGGCCTGCGCGCCACGCGCGTGGTGCCCTTCAACGGCCCGGTGGCGGTGCCGCTGGCGTGGGTCGAGGGGAGCGGGCGCGAGGACGGTTCGCTGGCGGTGGTGAACGCCGGCCGCCGGCGGCCGCTGTTCCTCAACCGGCGACTCGCCGAGCTCCCCCCCGGCGGCGTCGCCGTGGCGGGCGTGCTCGCGGAATTCGCCTACGACTCCGGCGCGGCGGATCCGGCCGGCACGCCGGCGGCGGAACTCGTGCCGGGCGGCCGCGACCGCGACGAGGACGCGCGCGCGTGGGCCTGGGGCGAATCGTCCACCTGCTGGATCCACCCCACGGGGGTCACCGAATACGAGACGGTGTTCGAGATCGAGAACCACGGGCGCGGGAGCGTGGCGCTGTCCCCGCCGGCGACGCTCATCCCGCGCGGCGTGGCGGTCGACGGCGTGCCGACGCCCGCGTCGCGCATGCCCGAGACCGGCGCGCTGGTGGTGGATCTCCCCGCCGGGCGGCGTTTCGTGCGGCTCGCGGTGCGCTCCGAGGCCGACATCCGCCCCGGGCGGGCCGGGTGGCGGGTGCCCCTGGCCACCACCGGCATCGACGTCCCCGTGCTCGAACGCACCTGGCAGGTGCTGGTGCCGGACGGCGTGGATCTCGTCGGTGGCTCCCCCGGCCTGCGCGAGGTGGTGGCCGAGGTGCCCGGCTGGGTGGAGCGCCTCCTGACGGTGAGCGTGCGCCGCCGCGGCACCTCGCCGCAGGACGGGGCGGCGGCGCCGCGGCGCGGCACGATCGACGCCGGCTTCCGGGCGCGCACGTTCGTGCTCCCGCCCGGCGCCGCCGCGCCGAGCGTGCTGCTGGTGCGCTCGCGGTGGACCTGGGCGGCGACGCTCCTGGTGTGTCTGGGGGCGGCGACGTTCGGCCTGGGCGTGCGCCGGCGCCTCACGCGCCTGGCCGTGGCGGTGGCGCTGGCGGTGCTGGCGCTGTGGCTGCCGGGGCCGCTCGACGGCCTGGCGCGGGCCGGGCTGTGGGGCCTGGCGGCCGCGGCGCTGGTGCGCTTCGGCGCGGGACGCTGGCCGCGCCTGCTGCCGGTGATCCTCGCCGCGCTCTTGGCATCGCCGGCCGCCGCGCAGGCGCCGCAGGCCGCGGGCGAGGCGCGCGTCGCCCCCGAGTCGCTCCCCGTGTTCATCGTGCCCGGCGCCGACGACGCGGGCGAGGCCTCGAGCACGGCGCTGGTGCCGGAGCCGTTGTACCGGGCGCTGGCGATCGCCGCCGGCCGCCGCGCCGGCGCCGGGGTGCGATTCCTCGCCGCGCGCCTGGAGGCGGCGCCGGGCACCGAGCTGCCCTGGAAGCTGGTGGTGGAGGTGGAGGCGGCCGGCGGGAGCCTCTTGTCGCTGGCCCAGACCGGCGACGCGACCTGGGGCACGACGGGCCCGGTCGTCGACGGCGTGGCCGTCCGGCCCTCGCCCGACAGCGGTCCGAGGATCGTGCGGGTCGGCTTTCCGGGCCCCGGGCGGCACCGCGTCGAGCTGCCGCTGGCCGTCGAGCCGCGCCGCGCGGGGGACGTGGCGACGGCGACGGTCGAACTGCCGGTGACGCCGCACACCGACGTCGTCGTCGAGGGGGGGCTCGAGCCGGCGCGCGGGGCCCCGACGCTCGTGCAGGTGGAGCGCCTCGACGCCGCGGGAAGGCCGCGCGCGCTGGCCACGGCGGCGCGCGACACCGCGCCGGCGACCGTGTTCGACGCCAGCCGCGCGGCCCTCGTGCGGCTGACGTGGGCCGCCGACGGCCGGACCCCGCTGGCGGACGCCGTCCCCGCGGTGGAGAGCCGCAACGTGATCGGCTGGCGCGACGGCGCGGGGCGCCTCGACGCGTCGTTCCGCGTCGACGGCCGCGGGCAGATCGTGCGCGGCGTGGTCGTCCGCGCCGAAGGGCGCCTGGGGCCGATCACGCTCGCCGATCCCTCCCTGGCGGCCACGCCGCTGCCGGGAGGCCGGTTCCTGATCGCGCCCCTGGCACCGCGCCGGGGCGGCTTCCGCGTCGACGCGTCGTTCGCGCTGTCGCCCGACGACCCGGTCGGCGCCGGCGAGCTCCCCGGCGCGTGGGTCGAGTCGGCGCTGAGCGACGCGCGGAGCGTGCGCGTGGAGGCCCCGCCCGAGCTGGTGGTGCGCGTCACGCCGCCGGACGACGCCCTGCGCGTGACGCAGCAGGCCGGCGCGGCGGGCACGGCCGGCGGCGAGGAGACCTTCGAATGGCGGCTGGAGCGCGGCGGCGGAGCGCGGCAGGTGGACGTGGACGACGCCGGGGCGGCCGTCGGACCGGCGGTCGCCCGGAACGCCGCCGAGGGCAACGGCAGGATCGTCATCGAGCGCCGGCGCGTGCCTCCGCGCGGCAGCCAGCGCGTGGACGTGGAACTCGGACGCGACCAGTCGCGCGTCGCGCTCGAGGCGCGGATCGACGCCGCGGGCCTGCCGCTGGTGGTGGTGCCGATCGAAGTTCCCCCCGGCAGCGACGTGGAGCGGGCACGCCTGCGCGAGGAGCGGGGGGGGGCGGCGCCCGCCGAGGAGGTCGTGGTGCGCTGGCACCGCGCCGCGCCCGACCGCCTGCTGGCCGTCGTGCAGCGACCGCGCGCGGGGATCTTCACGCTCGGCCTGGTGGCGGTGCTGCCCGGAGCGGCGCCGGCCGCCGGCACGTTGCCGCTGGCCCGCACGCTGCTCGAGCAGGCCGGGCCCTCCACCGTCACCTGGACCGCGCCGCCGGCCACGGTCCTCGAAGTGGTCGCCGCGGACGGCGGCGCGGGCGATCCGTCGCGCCGTCCATCGGCCAGCGGCAGCGTCGAGGTGCCTGCCGACGGCGCGGGGCCGGCCTACCGGCTGCTCGAGGCCGAGGCCGACCACGCCGGCGAGGCGCCGGCCGAGGACGTCGCCGAGGGGGAGGCGGTGGCCGAGCCGCCCGCCGCGGAGGATGGCGCGACGGAGCCGCGCGTGGAGCTCGCCGAGACGCATCTGGCCATCGACGGCCGGGGCCGGGCCTGGGGCGTGTCGCGCTTCGACGTCGTCGCGGCCGATCCGGTGGTGCGGCTGCGGATGCCGGCCGGCATGCGGCCCTACGAGGTGTTCGTCGACGGCCGCGTGGCCAACGACGCCCTCCCGATCCGGGCCGACGGTGCCGCGGAGGGGGCGTGGGAAGTGCGGCTGCTCGACGTGCGCTGGCCCAGATCGATCGCGCTGGTCTGGGCGGGCGACCTCGGGGAGGGCCTTCCCGTCGGGGGCACGCTCGCCATCGACACCCCGGAGGTCGTGGGTCTCCCCTGCCGGCAGCGGGCCTGGGTGCTGGAGCTGCCGGAGGGCGTGGGCGGGGTGCCGCTGGCTCCGGCGCTGGCCGCCGACGAGGCGGGGCTGCGCGACCGGCGCAGCGCCGCCATGGAGCGGCTCGTCCCCGGCTTCGCCGCCGCCGTGGCGAGGGCGTCGCCGGCCGACGCGGCGCGCTACGAGGACTTCGTCGCCGAACGGCGCGGCGCCGTCACGCTCCCGCTTCCGGCCGCCTTCGGGCAAAGCGGCACGCGGCGCGGGGAACGTGCCGCCGCCTGGGCTCCCCCGGTCATCATCCTCGCCTCCGGCGACGATGCGACGGGCCTGCGCGTCCGGCTCTCGCGCCGCCCCGATCCCTCCATCGCCGGGCGCGGCTGGGCGACCGCGGCGCTGGCGGCCGGATTCGTCGCGCTGCTCGAGGCCCGGCGGCGCACCCGCTGGTTCGCCCGCCTCACCGCGGCGGTCGTCGCCACCTGGTGGGCGGGGCCGGCGCTGTCGATCCTCGCGGGGCTGCTCTGGACGGCGACGCTCGACCCCGCCTGGCCCGGCTGGATCGCGCTCGCACTCGGCGCCTCGGCACTGGCGGCGTGGGCCCCACGCGCGCCCGGCACGGGGGAGGGGCGGCCCCGGACGCCCGACGGCGGGGCGACGACGCACTCGGTG
>CAISKG010000628.1 GCA_903885855.1 uncultured Planctomycetaceae bacterium | reverse complement strand
TCCCCAGGCCCGCCAGCGCCGCGGCCACCAGCCCGCCGGCGGGCGCGACGAGCGCCCGGCGCGGAAGGAGGGGCGCGGCGGGCGGCTGCGGGGGCTTCACGGGATCACCACGAACTCGTTGGTGTTGAAGAGGACGCGGAACAGCGCCGCGGCCCCGTGGCGGCGGAGATGCCCGAGCGCCGCCGCCCGCTCGTGGGGCTCGGGGGCCCGGCCGAGGGCCAGCCACCAGGCCCGCTCGACACGCCGGGCGTCGACGTCGTCGCCGGGCCCCGCGGCGGCGATCTCCGTCTCCAGGCGCCGCCCCGCCGCCTCGGCCGCGCGCAGCACCGTCGCCGAATTCCACTGCGAGAGCACCTGCCCCGGCGTGGTCGTCACGCTGCGCTGCGGGGTGCGGGCCGAGGGATCGGGGCAGTCGAAGGTGTCGAGGAGTCCGCTGCGGCTGCCGCGCGGCGCGAAGCGGTAGATCGTGCGCCGCGGCGGCTCCTCGCCGTCGGCGCGTGCGAGATAGTAGAAGGTCGGGGGCACCTCGCGGATCGTGACGTCGCGGTAGCCGGGGCCCGACCGCTCCCCCGTGAGGAGCCCCGCGCAGGCGAGCATGGCGTCGCGGAACACCTCCCCCTCGACGCGCCGCGGATGCTGCCGCCAGAGGAGGCGGTTGCCGCGGTCGATCCGCTCCCCCTCCGGCCGCACCACCGACGCCATCCGCCAGGTCTTCGAGGTGAGGACGAGGCGCTCGAGCCCCCGCAGCGACCAGCCCCCGTCGCGCAGCCGGGCGGCGAGCCAGTCCAGCAGATCCGGATGGCTGGGGCGGCCGCCGTTGAAGCCCAGGTCGCCGGGGGTGTCGACGATGCCGTGGCCGAAGTGCCACTGCCAGACGCGGTTGGCCGCCACGCGCGCGAGCGTCCCCTCGGCCGCGCCGGTGAGCCACCCGGCGAGCAACCGGCGCCGCGCCGCGTCGTCGGCCCCCGGACCGACGCCGAACTCCGCCGCCACTCCCGAGAGGGCGCGGAGGCCCGCGGGCACCACCTCGGCGCCCGGCTTGCGCACGTCGCCCCGGGCGAGCACGTGCACGGCCTCCGCCGGCCCCGACACGACGGCGTACACGGGCACGGGCCGGCCGTCGGGGCCGGGGGCCTCGCGCGTGCCGTGGCGCACGCCGGCCAGCGCCGCGGCGAAGGCGTAGTAGTCCTCGGTGGGGACCGGGTCGTACTTGTGGTCGTGGCAGCGCGCGCAGTTGACCGAGAGGCCGAGGAAGGTCTGCGCCACGGTGCCGGCCATCTCCTCGAGCTCGTCCTGCCGGGCCGCCTCGCGCATCGCCGGGCTCGCGCCGACGACCGGATTGTGGACGCCGGCCACGAGGAATCCGGTGGCGGCGATCCCGTCGAGCGTGCCCGGCGCGAGGACGTCGCCGGCCACCTGCAGGCGCACGAAGTCGTCGTAGCGCAGATCGCCCCGGAAGGCGCGGATCGTCCAGTCGCGGTACTGCCAGGCGTGGTCGCGGGGCGAGTTGTACTCGTAGCCGTCGCTCTCGCCGAAGCGGACGACGTCGAGCCAGTGGCGCGCCAACCGCTCGGCGTGCTCCGGCGAACCCAGCAGGCGGTCGACGAGCCGCTCCCAGGCCTCGTCGGAGGGGTCGCGCTCGAAGGCGCGCACCTCCTCGGGATCGGGGGGGAGGCCGGTGACGTCGATCCACAGCCGGCGCACGAGCTCGCGCGGTGCCGCCTGCGGCGCCGGCTCGAGCCCGGCCCGGCGCAGGCGTTCGAGCACGAAGCGGTCGATGTCGTTGCGCGGCCAGTCGCCCTCCACCTCCGGCACCGGCACCGTCGCGAGCGGCGCGAGCGACCAGAAGTCGGCCCCGGCCCGCGCGGCGGAGGAACGCAGGAACGGATCGATCGCCCCGCCGGACCAGGGCGCCCCGGCGGCGATCCAGGCCTCGAGCGTCGCCCGCTCGGCGTCGTCGAGCGGATGGGCGGGGGGCATCTCGCCGGACGCGACGCGCTGCCAGAGCAGGCTCGCCGGGGGATCGCCCGGCGTCAGGGCGCCGCCGCTGTCGCCACCGGCGGCGAGGCCGGCTTCCGTGGACAGATCGAGCCCCCCCTCGGCGCCGGCGCCGCGGTGGCACTCCAGGCAGCGCGCGGCCAGGAGCGGAGCGACCCGGGCCTGGAAGCCGTCGGCGTCGCCGCCGGCCGCGGGCTCGGCGACCCGCTCGACGAGCACCTCGTCGAGC
>CAISKG010000627.1 GCA_903885855.1 uncultured Planctomycetaceae bacterium | reverse complement strand
CGTCCACGAGGAGGATCGGCGCGGGGATGCGTCGCGGGATCGGGCGGAGCGTCGGCATGCGCACGGGAGTGTCTCGGAAAGGGACTGGGGCACGAGGGCGTGGTCACGCACGCCGCAAGTCGAGACTAGTTGCCCCTCGGTACGATGCAACGCGGCGGAAAACAGGCTCGAAACTGGCTCTCCGGGCTCGCCTCTCGCGGATCGCCCGAACTTCCTGTCTTGCCTGTTCGCCCGGTTGGCCGACTGTGGGCATGCGCAGCCGCCGCCGGCGGCGGCGCCCCCCAGGGGGGTGAGGAACCTGTTTTTTCCGAAACCCTGCGGGTGCGTCGGCCGTTGGAGTGCCGTCGGCCGGCGTGCCCGGGATCGCAAGGTCCCGTGTGCCGCTGATGGGCAAGCACCATTGATTCCACACCATGATCGACACCATCGCCCCGCTCGTCCCCTGGGCGGGCCTCGCGCTGGCCGTCGCGGCCTGGATGGCCGCGGTGTCGGCCGTCCACGCGTGGCGTTCCGCTCCCGGCCGCCGCGCGGGCCGGACCGGGCGCGTCGCTTGGGCGCTGGTCGCCGTGGCCCTGGCGTCCACGGCGGCCTTCGTCGCCATCACCCGTCCCCCGCGGCTCACGGGGCGTGATCTGGGGCTGCCGGAGATCGTGATCGTGTCCGACGTGGCGGCCCTCACCGACCGCGGGCAGGCGATCCCGGTGCGCCGCTACGCCGATCCGGCCGCGGAGCGCTCCGTGCCGACCGGCTACGAAGGTCGCGCCATTCTCGCCGGGGGCGCGGAGGCGCTTTCCAACTGCCACGGCTGGGTGTTCACCGGGGGTCGCTACGCGATCGCCGCGGAGAACGTCGACGCCATCCTCCGCGACAACGGCTACGAGCGCGTCGCCGCACCGGGGCTCCACGACCTCATCGTCTACCGTGACGCCGCGGGTCGGCCGGTGCACACCGGCCTGGTCAAGGCGGTGGGGGCCGACGGCTTCATCCTCGTGGAGAGCAAGTGGGGGGCGCTGCGCGTCTTCTGGCACACGCCCGACGACCAGGGCTATTCGACGCGCTACGACTTCTGGCACAGCGACCGCGGCGGCCATCTCCTCGAGATCGTCCGCCGGGCGGGCGCCGCCGGCCACCCCCGCGCGGCTACCAGCTGACGACGAGGAAGCCGGCGGAGATCACGAGCCAGAAGAAAACGCTCTCCTCCGTCCAGGCCAGGAGGCGGAAGTAGACGAAGGCCAGCGCGAAGGTGATCCCCAGCCAGATCTGCCACTGGCGCCAGTTCGCCCAGAAGTCCTGCGCGCCGGGTGCGATGAGGAAGACGTAGCTCAGAAACGCCACGCCGAGGGTGTAGAGGAGCGCCAGGAAAAACGTCTGCTGGCGCAGCGGCTCGGCCTTGATCAGTGCCAGGGCGAGGCTGAAGAACAGGAACACCTTCAGCCCCAGGTAGATGAATTGCATGGAGTTCTGCAGGATGCCCATGGCGGTCCCCCCGGGAGCGGTGCGACGCGCCGGATCGGCCGGCGCCGGCCCCATGGTAGCCCGGTGGTGACAAAAGGTCGCAGCGGTGCAAACGGTCCGTCGCGGCGGCGATGCGCATGCCGTCGCGACCCGGACCGGGTCCGGCAACCGGGATCGTCACCTTCGCCCGGGCGCGCGTGTCGTGAAAGACCGGCCGCGATCGCGAGGCAACGCTCTTCACGAGGCAGTTCAGCGCCCTGACCGGGATGACCCCCGCGCGCTACCGGCGCGGATTCGCGGTGCGCGATTGCCCGAGGGCGGACAGGAGCGGTTTCACCGACGGAGCGGATCACCCTCGAGCGGGAGCCCCACGATGAAGTCGCCCGGTGAGATCGAGGCCCAGGCGGGCGAGGCAGTGAACAGGTTTCTCCAGAAGGCGGTCGGCCGGGGTGCCTCGACCGTCAGCGCCACGCTCGGGGCCCACGCCCTCTACGTGCACCTCCAGGACGTGCTCACGATCGGGGAGCGGAGCCTGGCGTGCCGATCCTCGCCCCAGCCGGGGCGTGGGCAATCGATGGTCCGGGAGGCCCGCGATCACTTGGTGCGGGAGAGCCGCGAGGAATTGACGGCCGCCCTCGCGGGGATCGTCGGCTCAACCCCGTCGGCGATGCTCCACGACGTCGACCCCGCCAGCGGCGACGAATTGATCGCGTTTCTGTTCGTCGCCCGGGTCGCCAGGAAGGGCCGTTCCGCCGCCGACGGCTGACGCGCGGCGGGGTGCCCGGTGGTCGTCAGCCGATCGTCGACCGGTGAAACCTCCGGTACCTTGCCGGCGTCAGGCCGGTGAGGGAGCTGAAGAGTCGCGTCATGTGGCTCTGGGAGGAAAAGCCGAGCCGTGAGGCGAGTGACGCGAGCGGTTCGTCGTGGCATGCGAGCAGATCGAGGGCCCGCTTCAAGCGTCGCCGATTGACGAAGCGGTATAGCGAGAGGCCCGTGGAACGCCGGAACTTCCGCGCGAAGTGCGTCGGCGAGAGGCCGAAGGCGCGGCCGAACTCGGCCACCGACGGCGAGTCGCCGAGATGCGCGTCGATCCGCTCCACGATCCGGCGCAGCTGCGCCCGGTCGAAGATGCTCCCGTCGTCGTGCCAATCGGGGAGGCCGTGGCCGTTCAATGCCGCCAGACGCAGCACCAGACGTCGGGCCACCTCGTCCTCCGCACCGTCGAGCGAAGCCTCTGTCGTCGTTCCGCCGCCGAGGCGACGGAGGCAGTCCTGCAGCACCGGGTCGTCGGCGACGAGGATACGGCGCGGTTCGCCGGATGGGTCGATCCCCTCTTCCGCAAGGATGCCGTCGAGGTGGTGCCGGGGAAGGAGCAGCACGCTCGAGTGGAAGGCGCTCGGCGTGGTCGTCTCGAAGAGGTGCTCGTCGTCGTCGGCCGGGCGGAAGTGGACGGCGCCCGCCTGTTCCGACCAGAAACGCTCGCGGCCGCGGGTCATCCAGCGCACGTCGTGTCGCCCGGAGCGCGTGAGGCTGATCGAATGGCACGCCCCGCGCATCGGGACCACCAGCGGCGGCAGATCGCCGCGCCGCTCGACGTCGAACCGCAGCCACGAAAGATGCGGAAACCGTGACAACCGTGCCCCGTCCATCCCCCCGTCGCCTCCTCGAAGGGGCAGTTTGTGCCCCACATTCCGACGGCCTTGGAAGAGGGGGGGGTACATCCGGCGAGGGGAATCGCCTCCGCGGGATGGGGGTTTCTGCCGGGCGGGGCGGGCCCGAGGGGCGCGGCGTGAAAAAAGACGGCCTCGTGAAAGGGGGGGCTCGGGGCCCGGCTGCCGGTGCCCCGCGGCTGCGGGGCCGATGGCAGGCCGTGGTGGCGGGCGCGGTGCGGATCGTTTGACCGCGGCCCGGGGGGGCGCGTAGGGTTCCTGCGAGCAGTGCCAGACAGCGTCGGCACCACGCCCTTCGAGGGCGCGCGGCGATCCCGGGACGGATGGCTCGATCGGTTTCCCGTCCCGGTGGAGATCCCGCCACGCCGGCGGCCTTGGCCCGCAGGCTCGGGCGTCGATGACGCCCTGCCCGGGGCCGCCCCAGCGTCGCAGCCCTGCACGCCCCCGGCGTGCGTTCCCGCTTCCCGGCACCGCCTCCGCGCGGTGGTCAACCACGGAGTGCCTCCATGCAGACCCAGCCCACCGTCTCATTCGACGGTGTCGCGGTGGACGACGCGATCCGCGACGCGGCCCTCGCGCACATCCACGACCTCGAGAAACTCAGCCGCGACATCGTCGGCTGCCACGTCGTCCTCTCGCAGCCCCACCAGCACCGCCGGCGCGGCCGCCTCTGGTCGGCCCGGATCGAACTGGTGATCCCCGGGGCCGACATCATCGTCAACCGCACCCATCATCTCGACCATGCCCACGAAGACCCGCTCGTGACGCTGCGCGACGCCTTCGGCGCGGCGCGGCGCCGGCTCGAGGACTGCATCCAGCGGCGCCGCGGCGCGGTCAAGGCCCACGAGCCGCACGACGAGGGGCGGATCCTCCGCGTCCTTCCGGCCGAGAACCACGGCTTCATCGCCACGCCCGACGGCCGCGAGGTCTATTTCCACGCCCACGCCCTCTGCGAGCGGGCGCTCTCGGGCCTCGAGCCCGGCACGCCGGTGCGTTTCACCGTCGAGGAGGGGGACGACGGCCCGCAGGCCACGTGGGTCCACGTCACCGGCCCGGCGCCCGCACCGGCCGCCGGCAAGGAGGCGACGCCATGAGCCCTCTGGTCGAGGCCGGCGCGATCGAGGTCGTCGTGCCCGCGATGTCGCGCGAGGGAACGCCGCTCGATCTCCCCGCGAGCCTGGCGATCCCGGACGACGCGCATGGGATCGTCGTCTTCGCACACGGCAGCGGCAGCGGGCGCGGCAGCCCGCGCAACCGGCTCGTGGCCGGCGTGCTTCATGAAGGGGGGCTGGCGACGCTCCTGGTGGACCTGCTCACCCCCGAGGAGGCCGATGAGCGGACCAACGTCTTCGACATCGACCTCCTCGCCGAGCGCCTCAGGGGCGCCGTCCGCTTCGCCTTGGGCCGGGAGAGGACGGCGAGCCTGCCGCTGGGCCTCTTCGGGGCGAGCACCGGCGCCGCCGCGGCGCTGGTGGCCGCGGCCGGCGAGCCGCGCGTGCGGGCGGTGGTGTCGCGCGGCGGCCG
>CAISKG010000626.1 GCA_903885855.1 uncultured Planctomycetaceae bacterium | reverse complement strand
CTTCCCCGTCCCGTGGGCGGCGACGCGGGCGGTGAGCTCCACCGGCAGCCCCACCACCGGCCGCTGCGGCCGGGGCGGATCGCCGAGGAGGGCGACGTTGTCGGGCGGGGCCGCGGCACCGACGTCGACGATCACCAGCTGCACCTCCGCCGGCACGGTGCGCGCCTGCGGGCTCTCGGCGAGGCGCCGCCAGGAGCGTGCCCGGCCGTCGGTGACGATCCACAGGCTGCGGGCCCCGCGCGGCTCGGCGGCCAGCGCCTCGGCCAGCGCCGCGGCGAGGTCGGACGCGCCGGGATCGGGCTCGACGGCGTCGAGCTCGGTGAGGAAGCGCTTGGCGTCTCCCAGGGCCGCCCGGTGGAGGACGCGCGGCTCCATGCCGGCGCGCACGAGCGTGACGAAGTCATCCTTGCCGAGCCGCCCCGCGGCGCCGCGCACCGCCTCGCGCGCCCGGTGGAGCGCCGAGGTGCCGTCGCTCACCAGCCCGGTGCTCATCCCGGCGTCGAGCACGAAGACGACGTCGCGGCCGCCGCGGCCGAAGAGCGCCCCGAAGCGTTCCACCACCGGCCGCGAGAGCGCCGCCACCACCAGCAGCACGAGCATCGTGCGCATGATCAGCAGCAGCCACTCCACCAACCGGATCCGGCGCCGCTCCTGCACGTAGCCCTCCATCAGGAAGCGGAAGGTGGGCAGCTCCACCTCCCGGAGGCGGTGGAGGTTCAGGAGGTGGAGAACCACCGGCAGCACGGCCAGCGGCAGGAACCACAGATAGAGCGGGTTGAGCATGGTGGGGCCGGCGACGCGGTCAGCCGGTCTGCCGGGCGCGGCGTGCGAGATAGCCGGAGAGCATCTCGGCGTAGGGGTGGTCGGTGAGGGCCAGTTCGTAGCCGATCGAGCGCTCCAGGCAGGCCGAGCGCACCCCGGCGAGGAAGCGCTCGAAACGCTCGAGGTAGGCGGCGCGCACGGTGCGGGCGTTGGCCACCACGCGCCCCTGCCCCTCGATGTCCTTGAAGCGCGTGACCTTCGTCCAGGGGAAGTCGCGCTCGGCGGGATCGACCACGTGGAACACGAGCAGGTCGTGCCGGCGGTGGCGCAGCAGCGACAGCCCGGTCGCGATCCCGGCGGGGTCGTCGAGGAGGTCGCTCACGAGGATCACGATCCCGCGCCGGGGGATCCTCCCGGCCAGCGACTGCAGCACCGGGCCGACGCGCGTGTCGTCCCCGGGCCGCGCGCGGGCGAGGGCGTCGAGGATGTGGCGGAAGTGGTTGGCCATGGAGCGCGGCGGCACGTAGGAGCGCACCTCGCCGTCGAAGGTGGCCAGGCCGGCGGCGTCGTTCTGCTTGAGCGCCAGGTGGCACAGCGACGCCGCGAGGAAGCGGCCGTAATCGAGCTTCGTGATCCCGCCGCCGGCCGAGAAGGCCATCGAGCGGCTGGTGTCGAGGATCACCGTGACGCGCGTGTTGGTCTGCTCCTCGAAGAGTTTGACGTAGTACTTGTCGGTCTTGGCGACGAGCTTCCAATCGATGGAACGGATCTCGTCGGATGGGGTGTAGGGGCGGTGGTCGGCGTATTCCACGCTCGACCCGAAGAACGGGCTGGGATGGAGCCCGGCCAGCAGCCCCTCCACCGCGGTCCGCGCCACCAATTCCATCCGCTCCACCAGCGCCACCCCCGCCGCGTCGAGCTGCGGCTGGCCGCGCGCGTCGAGGAACGGCGCCGCCGCGGCGGGATCGGTGGCGTCGGCGGGCCCGGACGGCGACGGCGGCATGGGGATCACCCGGGGGACGGGCCCCGCGGCGGCAGGGGACGGGAGGGCCGGATCAGGCCGATTCCGAGAGACCGGCGAGGATCCGGTCGATCACCTGGTCGGTGGAGACCCCCTCGCTCTCGGCGGTGAAGCTGGCGACCACGCGGTGGCGGAGCACCGGCTTGGCCACCGCCCGGATGTCGTCGAAGGCGACGCTCGGCCGGCCGTCGAGCAGCGCCCGGGCCTTGGCCCCCAACAGCAGCGACTGGCAGGCCCGCGGCCCCGCGCCCCAGGTGAGGAAACGGCGGGTGTCGGTGCTGGCGGACGGATCGCCCGGCCGCGTGGCCCGCGCGAGGCGCACGGCGTAGGAGGCCACCGGGTCGGCCACCAGCACGTCGCGCACCACCTCCTGGATGCGGAGGATGTCGGCCTCCCCCATCACCGGCTCGAGGCGCGGCGACTGCCGCGACGTCGTCGAGGTGGCGATGCGGATCTCGTCGTCGAGCGTCGGGTAATCCACGCTGATCTTGAACATGAAGCGGTCGAGCTGCGCCTCGGGAAGCGGGTAGGTGCCCTCGCTCTCGATCGGATTCTGCGTGCCGAGGACGAAGAACGGGTTCGGCAGGGGAAACGACCGCCCGGCGACGGTGACGTGGTGCTCCTGCATCGCCTGCAGGAGCGCCGACTGCGTCTTCGGGGGCGTGCGGTTGATCTCGTCGGCCAGCACGAGGTTGGCGAACACCGGCCCCTGCACGAAGCGCAGCTCGCGCTGGCCGGTCGCCTTGTCCTCCTGGAGGATCTCGGTGCCGGTGATGTCGGAGGGCATCAGGTCGGGGGTGAACTGGATCCGGCTGAACGACATCGAGAGGAGGCGCGAGAGGCTCGAGATCATGAGCGTCTTGGCCAGCCCCGGCACTCCCTCGAGGATGCAGTGCCCCTTGCAGAACAGCGCCGTGAGGAGGAGATCGAGGACGTGCTCCTGACCGACGATCACCGCCCCCAGGGCCCGCGTCATGCGGCGGTGGGCGTCCGCCACCATCTCGGCCTCGGCGCTGACGGCGGCGGCGTCGAGGCGGCCTGGGGGGGTGGAGGTCGACATCGCGGGCTCCTGCGGGACGGATCGCTGGGAAAGGGCCGCTGGCGGCCCTCGCGACCGCCGCACCGGGGCCCAGGATACCCGATGGACCGGGCCGCCGCGCGGCGCTCGCGAGCCAGGGAGGAGCGATCCACGGCCTCGAGCGGCGGCGGACACGCCCGAAAAAGCCGAGGGCCTCGCCGCGGTGTCGGCCACCGCATCCCGCCGCGGATTCTCCGGGCCACGGCCCGCCGGGGCGTGGCCTATGATTGGAGCGAGGGAGCGGAGCCGCTTCCCCGCCGCCGAGGTCCACGGTCGCATCCCCGTGTCCACGCACCCCGCCCCCCCCGAGCCCAGTGCCGCGCTCGAGCCCCCCCGCGCCGGGCAGGCCTGTGCGTGCGCGCCCGCAGCACGGCCGGCGGCCCCCCCGCGGGATCGAGTCGTCCTCTTCGACGGCCACTGCAACTTCTGCAACGCCACCGTCAACTTCCTCATCGACCGCGACCCGGCCGGGAGGATCTCGTTCGCGGCGCTGCAGTCGGAGGCGGGCCGACGGCTGCTGGCCGACCACGGTCTGCCGGTGCCCGACGTGCCCGACACGATGGTCTTCGTCGACGCCGGGCGGGCGCTGGTGCGATCCGACGCCGCCCTGGCCGCGGCGAAGTACCTCCGCTTCCCCTGGTGGCTCGCGCGGGTGGGGCTCGTCGTGCCGCGCGTCGTGCGCGACGCGGTCTATCGGCTGGTGGCCCGCAACCGCTACCGCTGGTTCGGCAGGACGGAGGCCTGCCGGCTGCCGACGCCGGACCTGCGGGCGCGGTTCCTCGACTGAGCGGCGGCCGCACGCCGCGTGGGCCGGCGGCGGCCGCACGCCGCGGGGGCCGGTTTTCCCGGCGTGACGCGGGGCGGGTATCCTCGGACGCGGTGGCCGGCGGGACGCACCCGGCCCGCTCCGGAGGGGAATCGACCATGCCCGCGGCGCAGCGACACCTCCCCTGCCGCCCCCCGAGCGCCCTGCGCCTGCCCCGGCGGCGCCGCGACGTCGGGGCCGGCGTCGCGCGCCTGCTCGCGGGCCTGATCGTGGCCCTCGCCTCGGCCGGCGGACCCGCGGCTCCCGCCAGCGCCGACGACGGCGCGACGAGCCCCCCCGAATGGATCCGCGACGTCAAGCCGCTTTTGGGCCGTTGCCTGGCCTGCCACGGCGCGCTGCGGCAGCGGGCCGGCCTGCGCCTCGACACGGCCGCGGCGCTGCACGCCGCCGGGGTGGTCGATCCCGCGAGCCCCGCGACGAGCACGCTCCTGGCGGCGCTCGAGGGGGCCGGCGTGCCGCGCATGCCCCCCGAGGGGGAGGGCGAGCCCCTCACGCCCGCCGAGATCGACGTCGTGCGCGGCTGGATCGCGGCCGGCGCCGCGGGCCCGGCCGACGAGCGGCCCGCCGAGGATCCCGCCGAACACTGGGCCTGGAAGGCGCCCGTGCGCCCCACGCTGCCCGCGGGCCCGGAGGGGTTCCCGGAGCATCCCATCGACCGGCTGCTCGCGGACGACCGCGCCGCCGCCGGACTCACCCCCGTGGGGGAGGCCGACAGGCCGACGCTGCTGCGCCGCGTGACCGTCGACCTCACCGGGCTCCCGCCGACGCCGGAGGAGCTCGCCGACTTCCTGGCCGACACCGCGCCCGGCGCCTGGGAGCGGGTCGTCGACAGGCTCCTGGCCAGCCCGCGCTACGCCGAGCGCTGGGCGCGGCACTGGATGGACGTGTGGCGCTACTCCGACTGGTACGGCAGCCGCGGCGGCAACGAGCTGCGCAACAGCCGCCGCCACATCTGGCGCTGGCGCGACTGGATCGTCGAGTCGCTCGACCGCGACACCGGCTACGACCGATTGATCGAGGCCATGCTCGCCGCCGACGAGCTCTCCCCCGGCGACGCTGAAGCGCGTCACGCGCTGGGGTTCCTGGGGCGCAACTACTACGTCTTCAACCGCCACGTCTGGCTCCACGACACCGTCGAGTTCACCGCCCAGGCCCTCCT
>CAISKG010000625.1 GCA_903885855.1 uncultured Planctomycetaceae bacterium | reverse complement strand
GCCGCCGTCGGCCAGCTGCGTGGCGCGCAGCCACGCGGCGCCGGCGGCCACGCGCTCCCGGTGGGCGGCGGTGCCCAGGCCGCGGTCCACCAGGCGCAGTGCCGCCGCGGCCGTCGCGGTGGCCAGCGCGCTCGACGAGAGCCGCCCCGTCCAGTGCGCGCCCGAGCGCGCCGCGAGGAGGCGCTCGGCCGCACGCTCGCCGGCGGCGCGGATCTCGACGACGGCGTTCGGGGAAGCGCTCATACGCTCGCGTGCCCCAGCGCCACCAGGCCGTAGAAGGTGTACTCGACGTCGGGCTCGTCGTCGGCCCAGGAGCCGTGGAAGGCGCCGGTGTTGGTCCACAGGCTGTCGAGGAAGTCGAGCAGCGCTTCGCGGCGGTCGCGCCAGGGCACGTCGAGCGCGTCGAGCGCGTGGAGGGCCACCGCGGTGGAGAGGAGGTCGGGGAGCGGCGCGTCGGGGGCGGCGACGAAGCCGCCGGCCGGGTGCCAGCGTGCCAGGAACCAGTCGGCGATCCCCGCCGGCACCGGCCGGTCGAGGGCGCGGAGCGTGGCCACCGCCGCCGCGGTCGCGGTGGTGGAGCCCTCGTCGCGGCCGGGCTCGTTGGAGAAGCCGCCGTCGGCGCTCGCCAGGGCCGCCACGGCGTCGGCCAGGGCGGCGGTGTCGGGCAGCGGCAAGCGCAGGTCGTCGTGGGCGTTCTTCACGAGGAACGCGCCGTAGGCGGTGCCGCGCGCGGCGCCCCGCCGCGAGGCGTAGCCGCCGTCGGCGGCGCGGTGGGGGGCGAAACCGGCGGCGATCGCCCGCCGCGTCGGCTCGGCGAGGCTCCCCGGAGGCTGCGCGGCCCAGGCACGCACCAGGCAGGCGCGGTGGACGAGGTCGAGGCCGTCGCCGTCGCCGTAGCCCTCGAGCCAGCGGCGGGTGAGCGCCAGGTGCGGGTCGGCGGGATCGAGGGCGTCGAGCGCCACCAGCGCGTCGGTGGCGAAGGCGGTGTAGTAGAGGTCGCGCCGGCCGGAGCGGTCGACGTGGCCGCCGCCGGGGGGCGGCGCTGCCTCGCACGAAATCGATCACGAGCCCGACGGCGTCGCCGAGCGTCCTCCGGGCGAGCCGCGCCACCTGGAGCATCTGCAGCCGCTGGCTCATGGCGGGGGCCCGGTCAGCCGCGGCCGTCCGCGGGGGAGGCGCCCTGCGCCTGCGGCGCGGCGCCCGAGGCGCGGAGGCGCTCCTGCTCCGCCTCGCGGCAGAAGCCCTCGAAGGCGAGGTCGTCGAAGATCTTGCCGAGCACGCGGCGCAGGAGGCCCTTGAGCGTGGCCGACCCGAGGCCGTCGAGGGCGCGGACGGCCTGCTCCTTGTAGGCCTCCAGCAGCAGCGCCGCCTTCTCGTCGGCCTTGCAGGCGCTGATGGCCAGACGCACCCCCTCCGCCGTGGCCCCGGCGACGTGCTCGCCGCGCGAGAGCCGGGCGAGGAGGTCGCGGTCGGCGCCGCGGGCACGCTCCGCGCCGAGCGCGAGCACGATGCTCGGCCGCGGCTGGGCGCCGGGGAGGAGGCCGGCGTCGTCCTGGAGATCCTCGAGGTCGTCCTTGATCTGGTAGGCGATCCCCACCGCCTCGCTGAAGCCGCGGAGGACGTCGGCCATGCTCTCGCCGGACGCGCCGGCGGCGATCGCGCCGAGCTGCAGGGCGACGTCGAAGGCGGGCGCCGTCTTCAAGCGGAAGATCTCGAGCACCTGACGGCTGGCGAGCGTCACCGGGGCACGACTCCAGGCCAGCTCCTCCCCCTGCCCGCGGCACAGCAGCCGCTGCGATCGCGCCGCCTCGCCCACGGCCCGGGCGGCGGCCTCGGCCGGCAGGCCCGCCTCGGCCAGGAGCCGGTAGCCCTCGCCGATGAGCACGTCGCCGGCGTTGAGCGCCACCGGCACACCGAGCGCGCCGGGGAGCGTCGGCTCGCCGTAGCGCTCGAGGTCGCCGTCCTCGATGTCGTCGTGGACGAGCGACGCCTTGTGGAAGCACTCCACGGCCACCGCGACCGTGCGCAGGACCGCCTCCTCAGCCTCCGACGGCGCCGGGACGAGCGCCCCGTGGACCGCCGCGGCGAGGAACGGCCGCCAGCGTTTGCCGGCCAGGGCCAGCCAATCGCGCGCCACGCGCTCGGCGTGCCCCTCGGCGGGGCCGAGCAGGCCCTCGAGCGCCGCCGGCTCGAACCAGCCCGCCACCCGGTCGCGGAGACCGCCCAGATCGAGCCGCCGCGAGGCGTCGGACGACTCCAGGTGGATGTAGTCCCACACCCAGTCGTCGTCGACCATCGTGTCGATGCAGTCGTCCTGGAGGAGCGGGACGGCGACGGCGGGGATGGCCGCGGCCTCGACGAAGGGATGCGTCTTCTCCAGCACCGGCAGGCAGCTGACGCCGACGATGGCCTCGATCTGGCCGGTCTGGATCATCGCCATCACCAGCGCCGATCCCTCGGCGACGAGCACGGCGTAGCCGAGCCGCTCCGCCTCGGCCTGGAAATCCTGGATCGAGCACAGCCCGCAGCTCTTGCACAGCAGCCCGAACTCGTCGAACGGCGCCGGGCAGCGGCTCTCCACGCGCAGGCACTTGGGCATGAGGAGGAGCCGGCGCTCGAAGGGCACCGCCGCCAGGGCGTCGCGCCACGACTCGTTGTTGACCAGCACGCCGGCGTAGTCGAGGTGCGTCTCGGGGAGGCCGACCTCGGCGAGGGCCGCCCGGGCCCGCTCGCGCAGCTCTTCCATCCGCAGCGGCGGCACCGCGGGCCGCTCGTGGAGCCCGCGCCGGATCGCCTCCAGCAGCGCCGTGCGCTGCGGCTTCGTCTGGGGGATCGACGGGTGCGGGGGGCGCGACCGGATCAGGGCCGGCGGCACCGGGGCCGGGAGGATCGCCAGCGGGATCGTCATCCGGCCCGCCGCGTCAGCGCGCGGTGCTGGGCTGTCGGCGGCGGTGTGGTCGGCGGTCGACATGCGCGTCCCTTCTCTCGCCTCGAGCATCCCCCCCCACGGGGGCGACGGGAGGGGAATCCTATCACGTTTCCCCGGCGGCCGCGCGGCCGGCCAGCGCCGCGGCGGCGCGCTCGGCGGCCACGGCGGCCTTGCGCTGGATCTCCTCCGGGGAGGGCAGCGCGTCGAGCACCTCGCGCGGGATGGCCGCGGCGTCGGCGAGCTTGGTGAGGCAGCGGCGCCGCTCGGCCAGGGCCTGGTCGGCGCTGCGTTCCCGGGAGAAGCGGTTCTTGGCCTCGCTCGAGCGCTCGCGCAGCCGCGCGTAAAGATCGCCCCCGAGGAGGGCCGAGATGTCGATCTTCATCTTCTCCCGGCCGACGTCCGCCTCCGCGACGGGCGCCCCGTCGATCGGGCCGGCGTGGTACTTGGGGAAGATGATCGCCACGTCGGGGCAGACGCGCGAGCAGGCCGGGCAGTTGACCTTGCAGTTGGCCGGGTTCTCCACGCGCAGCCGGTGCTCGGAGTCGACGCCGTAGACGTCGAACAGGCAGAAGCTCAGGCACTGCATGCAGTTGGTGCAGCGGGCCGGATCGATCACCGGGAACCAGGGCTTCCAGGCGTCGGCCGCGCCCGGGGCGTTCAAGGGCCGCGCGCCACGAGCCCCCTCGACGGCGGTGACGACGTCGGCCGCGGAGCGCCCCGTGGCGTCGTGCACCGTGACCGGCTCCCCGGCGGCCTCCACCTGCGGGGCCCGGCCGGCGAAGCGCCCCACCACCACGAAGGCCCCCCCCGACGCCGCCGGCGCCGCCCCCTCGTGGGCGAGGGTCACCGAGTAGCCGCGGTCGAGCAGCGCCGCCACCAGCTCCGCGCGCTCGGGCGCCGGCAGCGGCTCGGCCCCGGCCCCCTCGTAGAGCACCACGCGCGGTTGCCGCGCGGCGAGCGTGGTCATCGGGCGTCCTCCAGGGGGGTGCGGGCGGGAAGATCGCCGAGGGCGGCGATCCTGCCGGCCGCCGACTGCTTGGCCGCCTCCTCGTCGCGGCCCTGCGCGCTTGCGGCCACCGCCGCGGCGTCGCCGCGCAGCATGCCGTCGAGGACGCGCTCGGCCGGAAGCGTGCGCATGTTGAGGATCTCCACGCCGGCCTCGCCGAGCGGCGCGTCGGCCAGATGGAAGAGCCCGCGCACCGCGCGCGGCCAGCAGGCGGCGATGCGGAGCGTCTGCCCGGAGCCGGCCAGCGCCGCCAGGTCGGCGAGGTGCGGATCGCGGCGGGCCGCCATCTCGCAGAGGTCGGCCACCGCCTCGAAGCCGCCGCCGGAGGCCGCGAGCCCGGCGAGGACGTCGGCCTTGACGTCGTCGGGCACCACCCGCGCGAACGCGCAGCGGCAATAGAGCATGCGGACGTTCTCGCCCCCGGGAGCCGTCATCGCCCCCCCTTCCGCCCGGCGCCGGGCGCGGCGTCGTAGACGCCGAAATCGTTGAACCAGCGCCGCTTCGCCAGCCGGTACATCCAGTGCTTCTCCGGCACCTCGCGGCCGGGGAGATCCTGGCTCGAGCGGGGCGTGGCGGCGAGCAGCTCCTCGCGGGCCGTGCCACGCTGCGTGGTGTCGCGGGCGCCGTGCCGCTCGGCGATCTCGAGCACCAGCCGCGGGTTCTCGAGCATCACGCAGCCGCGGCTGTGCGCCGCCGCCGCCTCGCGCATGTCGCGGAGGAAGGCCGAGCGCGTCACGGTCTCGTAGAAGGAGCCGCTGCGCACGTCGTCGACGGCCAGCTGGATGATCGGGCAGGGCTCGACGAATCCCGACGGGCCGACGTGGTGCGTGATCCCGGCCGCCATCGGGCACAGCGCCTTCCCCTCGCCGTCGTAATAGGCGTCGACGATGGCGATCGGCGTGCGGGCACGCTGGGCGACGACGAACTCGCGCACCCGCACCAGCTGGTCCGGGCGCAGGGCGAGATCCGGGGAGGCCTCCGGGCCGACGGGACGGTAGGTGTGGAACCAGGTGTAATGCACGCCGAGGTCGACGAGGCGGTCGAGCCAGGCCTCGGTGAGGAGGTCGTCAATGTTCGACTGGCAGAGGCTCGTCGCCACGCCGGTGAGGAGCCGGGCCTCGATGCAGGCCTCGAGCCCGCGCAGGGTGCGGTCGAGCACCTGACG
>CAISKG010000624.1 GCA_903885855.1 uncultured Planctomycetaceae bacterium | reverse complement strand
GGCCGGAGCCGCGCCGGAGACGGGGCCGGGCAGCGGTGCCGAGGGCTGGACCGGGGGACGCGCGAGCGGACCGGCGCAGGCCACCGCGGCATCCTGCGCGGCCCTTCCCGCGGCGGCGACGAACGCGGCCGACGACGCCGGGCAGTCGAAGCGGGCGAGGAGGCGCTCGTCGGTGTCCACGACGCAGGCGCTGGGCACGTGCTGCACCTCGTACCGCGCCGGCGTCACCTTGTCGGCGTCGATGTCGATGCGCACCGGTTCGAAGCAGGCGGTGAGCAGCGCCACCGACTCCTCGGTGCCCAGGAAGGTCCGGTCGTGGGCGACGCTCGCCTCGCTCCAGGTCGCGACGAAGAGGATCAGCACCGGCCGACGGCTCACCTGCGAAGCCGCCTTCGCCTGCGCCAGATCGGCGTACCACGGCACCTCGGCCAGCGCGGTCCCCGAACCGGCCAGCGCGCCGGCCGCCGCCGCCAGCCACAGGGTGACCATCGGGGAGCGGGATCGTGGCCGGGGGTGGAGCGAAGGGCGCATGGGGGCGTTCCGGAGCGGTACCTGGACCGGGGCGGGGAGCCCCGCTTCTGTATCGGTCGGGGCGCCCGGGCCGGTTGCAACGATTTTTCCCGCGCCGCTCGGCCGGCCGTCGCCCCCTCCAGCCCAAGTTCCCCGAACCCCCCGCCGACGCGGTCGCCGCGGGGAAGCCCGGGGGCCCGGCGGGGGCGCGGCTTGACACCGTCGGGGGTGGTTCGGATACTTGGCGTGTCGTTGGCGATCCGCAGGCGAGTCGACGGGGTTTCGAGCCCCGAACGCCCGCCGAGACGGTCGCAAACAGGTGTTCGCGGGAATGTCCCGCGGGGCCTCCAGGGGGTGGTCGGGTTCGGTTCACTCCCGCCGCACGAAGGCAGTTTCGGCGGTCCCTCGCGGACAGCCGTGCCGCATCTGCCAGTGACCAGTGGTCGGCGCTCCGCCTTCCGGGCGGGCGCCGGGGTTCTGGCGGCGGGATCCTGTTCCTTGTGTCACCCCGTCCCCGGGGTTTCCGGCCGAGTCGAGCGCCGGAGGTCCGGGTTCCTTTTTTCGAAGTCCGCGCACGGGATCGTGGGTTGAGCCTCGGCTCCCTCGGCGATCCCCGGGCAGGTTCCTTCGGGGGTTCACGGGCCGCGCCGTGCGGACCGGATCACCCCGGTTGGGCCCCTTGTCCGGTTCCTGTCCGATCGATCGGCACAGCGTCCTTTTTCGCTTTCCAGTTTCCGGTCCGCTCGTCGGCCCGATTGTTTCGCCCGTTCCGCGGCCCGGTTCTTCCGTGTCCGCGGTCCGCCCTCGTGGAGTGTGTCGCGCCCATGTCGAAGCGCAGGAGATCGAGGTCGCACGGTCGCCAGGGGGGCGGCTACGGCCAGGGTGGTCAGCCAGGCATGCCCCCCCACGGTGGACAGCCCGGCGGCGGGCAGGGGGGCTACGGTGGCCGACGGGGACGCGGCCGGTATCGGCGCGGTGGTGGCGGCGGGCCGCCGCAGGGCGGGCCCGGGATGGCGGGGGCCGGGGCGGTGGGGATGGACGGCGAGGGGATGCGTCCGCCGGACCTCGAGCCGGAGGTGGGGGAGAACGGGGAGCCGATCCCGCTGGAGACCGGCAACGGCATCCTCGAGATGCACCCCAACGGCTACGGCTTTCTCCGCAGCCCCGAGACGAACTACACGCGCGAGCGCACCGATCCCTTCGTGCCGGGAACGATGATCGAGCGGTACCGGCTCCGCGAGGGGGTGTCGATCAAGGCCCTCGTGCAGCCCGGTCGGCGGCAGCAGGGACCGCGCGTCAAGGAGATCGTCGAGGTCGAGGGCATGGCCCCCGACGACTACCCGAAGGTCAAGACGTTCGACCAGCTGACGCCCATCAACCCCGAATGCTGGCTGCGCCTCGAGACGGGTCAGCAGCCGCTGACGACCCGGATCATGGACCTGCTCACGCCGCTGGGCAAAGGACAGCGGGCGCTGATCGTGGCCCCGCCGAGGACCGGCAAGACCGTCCTCCTCCAGCAGGTGTCGCAGGCGGTGTCCACCAACCACCCCGAATTGTCGCTCGTGATGCTCCTCATCGACGAGCGGCCGGAGGAGGTCACCGACATGCGGCGGAGCGTCAAGGGGGACGTGATCGCCAGCAGCCTCGACTGCGACGTCGAGAGCCACGTGCGCCTCTCGCAGCTGGTCATCGAGCGCTGCAAGCGGATGGCGGAGTCCGGGAAGGACGTCTTCCTCCTCATGGACTCCATCACCCGCATGGCCCGGGCGTTCAACAAGTGGGTCGGCAACACCGGCCGGACGATGAGCGGCGGTGTCGACATCAAGGCCCTCGACATCCCCAAGAAGCTCTTCGCCACGGCCCGCGTGTTCGAGGAGGGGGGGTCGCTGACGATCGTGGCCACGGCCCTCATCGACACCGGCAGCCGGATGGACGAGCTGATCTTCCAGGAGTTCAAGGGCACCGGCAACATGGAGCTGGTGCTCGACCGGAAGTTGGCCGACCGCCGCGTCTGGCCGGCGATCGACATCTCGCAATCCGGAACCCGTCGCGAGGAGAAACTCCTCGATCCCGACACCCTCCATGCGGTGAACATGCTGCGGCGCACGCTCTCGAGCATGCATCACGTCGACGCGATGGAGCAGCTCACGAAGCAGCTGGCGAAGTTCAAGAGCAACCGCGAGTTCATCTCGCTGATCGCCAGTTCCCGGTCGAACGACTGACGCCGCTGGCGGCGGGGGGGGCGTGGCGCGGGCCGCCGCGGCTGGTGTCAGCCGGTCCGGCCGCTCCGTGCCCCGAGCCGCGCGAGCCAGTAGGCGTATTGCGGATCGCCGCAGCGGAACGAGAACACCGCGTCGGGCAGACGGGATTCCCCCTGGCCGCCGGAGCGCACCCGCACCACGACGGCGCCATCGGGCCGCTGTTCGACCTGGACATCCTCGTCGGCCGGGCGCCCCGGCTCGGGCGGGTGCGGTTGCATGAGGGGGAGGTTCGGGAGGCGGGGAGCGGGCCACGCGCACCGACGGCCGGGGGCGCGTGGGGCGTTGCCGGAGTGGGCGGGCGTTCCGACGTCGGACGGGGCGTCCGCGGCGGAGCGGGATGGTAGGGCGGGAGGGCGGTCGGGAGCGTCCTACGACGTCCGACGGATGAAGGTTCGCAGGATGCCGATTATGACGCCGCCCGTGCGCGGGCGGAAGCCCCCTGTGGGGGCGGTCCCACGCCGGCCGGCGGGAACGCGGCGTCGGGGCGTCGGGCGGGCGTCGGGCTTCTTTGACACCCCCTTTCGAGCCGCCGTATATTCGATCCCGGGATCTGTCCGAACGGAGCACACGCGCATGACGCCCTACGCGTCGCTGGCTGACGACTTCTACGTCAACATGAACCTGGCGACGGAGATGGAACTCCCCTCCCAGCGAGAGACGATCCTCCACTTCTTCGAGCGGCTGCAGAAGAAGTATCCGACGATGCGGAAGTTCTACTGCCGCGACAAGCGCGACTTCGTCCTGGAAGAGGACAAGGACCAGGGCCGCTACCGCTGGGCCGCCGTGGAATCCAAGCGGCTCTGCTCCGGCCAGGTCAATCCGTCGACCCTCGAGGCGGCCCTCGAGCAGCACGCCCTCGTCCTCGATCTGGCCCCGGCGTTCCTCTCGGTCAGCCCGCTGGATTGCGAGGCGCTCGACCTGCTGTTCGGATTCGACTTCGCCTACCGGGGCAATCACAACGCCCTGCTGGCGGAGGCCCTCGGGGTGGGCCCGTCGCTCGACCGCGTGGCCGAGATCCCGGGGGGACGGGTGATCAACTTCGAGCCCTCGCTGACCGTGGCGCTCGACGAAGACTGCCGGACGCAGGTGCGCATCAGCACGGAAACCCGCACCAACGCCTTCCAGGTGCGCACGGGCGAGTTTTCCGAGGATCAACTGAGCGTGTACGTGACGGCCCGCCAGTACGGCAGCCTGGAGCCGGGCATGACCTACACCGATGCCATCCGCCGGCTGGCCCGCATCGCCCAGGACGTGGTCGACAACTGCGTCGTCGAGCAGATCCTCAAGCCGCTGGCCCGCACGATCTCCCTCAAGTGACGGCTGGCTCCATCGAGTGACGCTGGCGTCGGGGCGACCGCCGGTCGCGGCCGGGGGACGCCGGCCCTCGGACGGCCCCGGCCGGAGGTGCTTCGTCCTCCCGGCCGCCGGATGGCGGCCGGGAGGGAGTGGCTTCGCCGGGAGTGCCGGCCCGTGCCGCGTCGGGCGTCAGTCGCGCGAGCCGGAACGGCCGCCGCGGCGGCCGCGGTCGTGGTCGTCGCCGCGGCCCGACTTCCGCGCCTCGAGGTTGCCGGCGATCACGATTCCGATCGCCTCCACCCAGCTGGGCACGTCGGTGACCGAGCTCAAGCCGCTCTCGGCCAGGAGCTCCTCGTCCTCGGGGCGCCGCGCGGCGCGGCGGGGGGAATCGGCACCCCCTTCCTCGACGTTGAGGAAGTCGAGGCCCTCGTCATCCTGGTCATGGCCACCGGCGACCGGCGCGAAGTCGTCGCGGCGCCCGCGGGAGAGGCTCGAGGTGGGGCGGAGTTCCTCGTCGGAACGCCGGCCCCGGCCCCCGCGGCGACGGGACGAGTCGCCGCGTCCCTTCGGCTCGCCGGCTGTCCCCTCACCGCGGCCCTCTTGACGATCGCCGCGGCCGCGGCCGCG
>CAISKG010000623.1 GCA_903885855.1 uncultured Planctomycetaceae bacterium | reverse complement strand
GCGCTCGAGGCCCTCTTCGCCGACCGCGGCGACGCCATCGCCGCGGTGCTCCTCGAGCCCGTCGTGGGGAACATGGGGCTCGTGGTCCCGCCGCGCGAGTTCCTCGAGGCGGCGCGGCGCCTCACCCACCGCCACGGGGCGCTCCTGGTGTTCGACGAGGTGATGACCGGCTTCCGCCTCGCCTACGGCGGCGCCCAGGAGCGGCTCGGCGTCACCCCCGACCTGACGACGATGGGCAAGATCGTCGGCGGCGGGCTGCCGCTGGGGGCCTACGGGGGCCGCCGCGACATCATGGATCACGTGCTCCCGGCGGGGAAGGTATTCCAGGCGGGCACGCTCTCGGGCAATCCCCTCGCCGTGGCCGCAGGCACCGCGACGCTCGAGGTGCTGCGCGACGATCCCCCCTACGCGCAGCTGGAGCGCCACGGCGCCCGGCTCGAGGAGGGCTTCCGCGCCGCGGCGGCCGCGGCCGGCGTGCCGGTGAGCGTGGCCCGCTGCGGCAGCATGATGACGATGTTCTTCCAGTCGGGGAGCCAGCCGGGGAGCCCCTTCCCGGTGACCGGCTGGGGCACCGCGTCGAAGAGCGACACCGCCGCCTACGCCCGCTTCTTCTGGGAGATGATCCGCCGCGGCGTCTATCTCCCCTGCAGCCAGTACGAGGCGCTGTTCATCTCGGCGGCGCACACCGACGACGACGTCGCGGCCACCGTCGCCGCCGCGCGGGAAGCCCTCCTCCCGGCGTGACGGCGCCGGTCAGGCGAGGTGGAAATCGACCACCAGGGGGAGGTGGTCGGAGGCCACGCGCGCGAGGCTGGTGCGCGAGAGCCGCGCCTGGCGGACCTCGATCCCGGCGCTGACGAAGGCCTTGTCGAGGCTGCCGATCGGCAGCCAGGCGGGAAAGGAGCGGAAGGCCGAGGGCGGGCTCGTCACCTGGCGCAGGTCGCCGGCGGACGCCGCCACCGGATGGAGCGAGTCGCGCCAGTCGTTGAAGTCGCCGACGACCACGGTGGGATGCGCGGCGCCCGAGCGGAAGAGGGCGTGGCCGAGGAGTCGCCCCACCTGCCAGTGGCGCTCCCGCTCGGCGAGACCGAGGTGGGTGTTGACCACGTGCAGCGGCCCCTCGGGCGAGTCGACCACCACCAGCTGCGCCCCCCGCGGCTTCTTCGCCCCGAGCCGCAGCGAGAGGCGGTGGCGCGTGACGAGCGCCCAGCGCGAGAGGACGAGATTGCCGTACGTGCCCCCGCCGACGTGGACGTTGGCCTGGAAGGCCGCGTGGCAGCGCAGCTGCCGCGCGAGGAGCCGCGGCTGGTCGTCGTGCCGGCTGCGCCGCACGAGCCGGTCCACCTCCTGGAGGCAGACGATGTCGGGGTTTTCCGCCTCGATGCAGTCGATCACGCGCCCCAGGCGGTAGAGCCGGTCGCGGCCGCCGATCCCCTTGTGGATGTTCCAGGAGAGGAGCCGCATGTCAGCCGCGCGCGGCCTTGCGCCGCACCCAGAAGCGCTGCACCCGCGCCACGCACGACCGGCCGTCGGCGGACCGCGCCGCGCAGCAGGCGTCGGGCGCCGCGGCCGCCTCGATCACCCTCCGGACGCGCGTCGGCTCCCCCTCGGCGAGGTCGCTGTCGACGTCGTCGCACGTGAGGCCGTGGCAGGCGCACAGCGCGCCGGCGGGATCCTTGGGCCAGTGGACGCCGCGGGCCCGCGCCACCGGCACCGAGCGTTCGAGGGCGTCGAAGTAGGCCACGGGGCAGTTGTCGGTGTCGCACCAGGCCGCCGGCTCGGCGAGGGTGTCGGCGTCGGCCGCGTCGAGATGCGCCAGGAGCGTCGCCTCCGAGACCGGCAGCCCCTCGGCGCCGCAGGCCGGGCAGAGGGGGCGGTCGGACTGGTCGGGCTCCTTGCAGAATGCCTTGTTCATGGTTCCGATTGTACCGGGTGATCCCCGCGCCCCCCCCCCCGGCGCCCCCCAAGCACCGCCACGACGACAAACGCATCGGCACCGTCGTGCCGGCCCACGAGCGCACCGCCGAGGTGGTCCGCGGCCTCCTCGGCCTCGGCTTCGAGTCGTTCCAGGTGAGCTTCGGCCGCAGCCTCGCCGGCCTCGATCCGGCGGCCCTCGCCCCGCGGCTCCTCGAGGTGCTCGCGGCGTGGCCCGCCGAGGGGGGCGCCCCGCCGCCGCGCGTCAGCTGCCTGGGGATCTACGGCAACCCCTTGACGAGCCCCGAGACGGTGGCCGACTGGGAGCGGCTCATCGACGTCGCCGCCGACTTCGGCTGCCGGCTGGTGTGCGGCTTCGCCGGGCGCGTCCCGGGCCGGCCCGTGCCCGAGTCGCTGCCGCGCTTCGCGGAGGTGTTCCGGCCGCTGGCCTCCCGCGCCGCCGACCGGGGCGTGCGGCTGGCCTTCGAGAACTGCGACAAGCGCGGCGACTGGAACGCCGGCGACTGGAACATCGCCCACGCCCCGCGCGCCTGGGAGATGATGTTCGAGGCGGTGCCGGGGGAGGTGCTGGGCCTGGAGTGGGAGCCCTGCCACCAGGTGGCGAGCCTCGTCGATCCGATCCCGCAGCTGCGCCTCTGGGCGCACCGCATCTGGCACGTCCACGGCAAGGACGCCTCGGTCTCCTGGGACACGCTCCGCACCCACGGCATCCGCGGCGGCGTCCCCTGGATGCACCACCGCTTCCCCGGCTGCGGCGACACCGACTGGACGCGCGTCTTCACCGAATTGCGCCTCGCCGGCTGGCGCGGCAGCATCGACATCGAGGGCTTCCACGATCCGGTCTTCCGCGACCGACTGGAGACGACCGGCCAGGTCGCGGCGCTCGAGCACCTCGTGCGCTGCCGCGGCGGCCGCTACGTCCCCAACGTCTTCTGACCCGCCGGGGCGTCAGGCCGCGGCGGCGGCGTCGATGCGGGCGAGGATCGCGGCCAGGATCTCGCGGTCGGAGTCGGGGCGGCGCGGGCTCCCGGGGCAGGGGGCGTCGCTGGCGATCCAGCCGCGGAGGCGCAGCACCTGCGCCATGGAGTGCTTGTAGGCCGGCACCGGCGCGCGGAAGGCGAAGTCGCCGAGGGCCTGGAGGGCGTCGTCGAGCTCGTCGAAGCGCGCGTCGCCGGCGGCCCACCAGGCGTCGCGCCGGGCGAAGGCCTCCGGGGCCGCGGTGGAGAGGCCCAGCAGCCAGTCGCTCCCGTAACGCACCATGTCGATCGCCAGGTCGTTGCCGGTGTAGACGCGGAAGTCGGGCCGCACCGCGTCGCGGAGCGCCAGCCGCTCCCACTCCAGCCGCCGTGAGAGCGACGAATGCTTCGCCCCGATGCAGCCGGGTATCCCGAGCAGGTCGCGGTAGGCCGCGGCGGAGAGGATCCGGCCGGAGGGGACGAAGGCCGTCGCGAGCTCGAAGCCGATGAAGGCCGGCAGCCGCGCGGCGAGCCGCGCCAGCCGCGCCATCACGTCGGCGTCGCTCCCGGCGTTGAGGCCGTGCGAGGGGAAGATGACAGGGATGCCCCCCGCCGCGAGGATCGCCTCGCAGGCTCCGAGGTACCCCGCCTCGTCGAAGCGGTCGCCGGGCGCGTCGACGACGCAGGCCCCGGCCACGAGGTCGCCCGGCCGCGGCGCGCCCAGCGCCCCGCGCGCCAGCCCGAGCACGCGCCGCCGCTCGGCGTCGCCGAGCGCGTGGACGTGGCCGGTGTCCATGTTGACCGCCGGCACGATCCCGGCCGCGGCGGTGCGCGCCAGGTGCGCCTCGAAGCCCTCCCAGTCGATCGTGCCGGAGGCGGAGAAGGGGAGGAGCACGGCCGAGATTCCCTCGATCCGGCGGCGCGGCCGGAGGAGGGCGAGCGGATCGACGGGGCGGAGAGGGGCGGCCATGGTCACGATCCTACCCGGTATCCTGTCAGGGCTCCGCCACGCCTGCGAGCCCCCCCATGGCCTCCTTCCCCCGCATCGCCCGCTTCCGCACCCCCGGCGAGCTGCGCGCGCACCTGGCGACGCTGGCCGCCCCCATCCCGCTCGACGACCGGGCCCTCTCGGCGGCGGAGGGCTCGCCGCTGGCCGCGCCGCTGGCCCTGGGGGGACGCGTCTGCGGCAACCGCTTCTGCATCCACCCCATGGAGGGCTGGGACGCCACCACCGACGGCCTCCCCACCCCGACGCTCCTGCGCCGCTGGCGCCACTTCGGCTCCAGCGGCGCCAAGCTCGTGTGGGGGGGGGAGGCGGTGGCGGTGGTGCCGGAGGGGCGCGCGAACCCCAGGCAGCTCGTCGCCCCGGCGCTGGGCCGCGACGGCATGCGGCTCCTCCTCGACACCCTCCGCGCGGCGCACCGCGAGGCCCACGGCGGCGACGACGACCTCGTCGTGGCCCTGCAGCTGACCCACTCGGGCCGCTTCGCGCAGCCCCTGCCCGGCCCGCGCCGGCCGCGGATCGCCTTCCACCATCCCCTCCTTGACGCCCGGCACGGCGTCGCCCCCGACGCCGATTGCGTCATCCCCGACGCCGCCATCGAGCCCCTGATCGCGGCCTACGTCGCCGCCGCGCGCGACGCGCGCGACGCCGGCTTCGCGATGGTCGACCTCAAGGCCTGCCACGGCTACCTCGTCCACGAGTTCCTCGCCGCGCGGCGCCGGCCCGGGCCCTGGGGGGGGGATTTCGAGGGGCGCACGCGCCTCCTGCGCACGCTCGTGGAGCGGGTCCACGCGGAGGTGCCGGGGATCCTGGTCGGCGTGCGGCTCTCCCTCTTCGACACGATCCCCTGGCGCCACGAGGAGGGCCGCGGCGTCCCCATGCCCTGGCCGGAGGGGGTGCCCTACGACGCCGGCTTCGGCATCGACGAGCTGGCTCCCACGCGGGCCGATCTGGGCGAGCCGATCCGGCTGCTCGAGCTCCTGCGCGACGCGGGGGTGGCGGCGGTGAACCTCTCCGCCGGCTGCCCCTATTCGGCGCCGCACGTCACGCGGCCGGCGGCCTATCCCCCGAGCGACGGCTATCCGCCCCCGGAGGATCCGCTCGTCGGCGTCCACCGGCAGCTCGACGCCGCCCGGCGCGCCCGCGAGGCGGTGCCGGGGTTGCCGATGATCGGCTCGGCCTACACCTACCTGCAGGAGTGGCTCCCCCACGCCGCCCAGGCGACGGTCCGGGCGGGTTGGATCGACGCGGTCGGGATCGGGAGAATGGTGCTCTCCTATCCCGCGCTCCCCGCCGACGTGCTCGCCGGCCGGGGGCTCTCCCCCAAGCGCGTCTGCCGCACCTTCAGCGACTGCACCACCGCCCCGCGCCAGGGGCTGCGCAGCGGCTGCTACCCCCTCGACGACCACTACAAATCCCTCGAGCCCGACGCCGGCGCGATGCGCGGCATCCGCCGCGGGGCCGGCCCGACCCCCTGACCGCCATGGAAGCCTTCCTCGCCGGACTGCTCGAGTGGTGGCTGCGCCTCTGGCCGCACCTCGCGGCCGTCGCGCTGCTCCTGCTCGACCTGGTGCTCTCGGCGCACGCCATCCTCACCAAGAAGGACACGCGCTCCACGATCGGCTGGGTGGGGCTGATCTGGTTCTCGCCGGTGGTGGGGGCGGTGGCCTACGTGCTCCTCGGGGTCAACCGCCTGCGCTCGCGGGCCAGCCGCCTCCGCGCCGGGACGGCGCGGATCCAGCACGAACTGGCCGGCTGCGTCCCCGACGACGCCCGGCTGACGGAGGCCATCGGCCCCCCCGACCATCCGCTGCGCTCGCTGGCGGTGCTCGTCGGGCACCTCACCGAGCGCCCCCTGGCCGACTGCAATGCCATCGATCCCCTCGAGGGGGGCGACGCGGCCTACCCGGCGATGCTCGAGGCCATCGCCCGCGCCGAGCGCAGCGTCGGCATCGCCTCCTACATCTTCGACAACGACGCCACGGGGCGCGAGTTCGTGGCGGCGCTGGGAGCGGCGGTGCGGCGCGGCGTGGCGGTGCGCGTCCTCGTCGACGGCATCGGCGCGAGCTACTCGCGCCCCACGATCATCGGGCCGCTCGAGGAGGCGGGGGTGCGCTGCGCCGCCTTCCTCCCCACCACGATCCCCTTCTACTTCCCCTACGCCAACCTGCGCAACCACCGCAAGATCATGGTCGTCGACGGGACCGTCGGCTTCACCGGCGGCCTCAACATCCGCGAGGGCTGCCGGCTGTCGCGCTCGCCGCGCCACCCGGTGCGCGACATGCACTTCCGCCTCCGCGGCCCGGTGGTGGCGCAGTTGCTCGAGGTGTTCGCGGAGGATTGGCAGTTCGCCGACGGCGAGACGCTCGACGGCGCGGGGCGCTGGGCCCCGGCGGCGGCGCCCGCGGGACGGTCGCTCGCACGCGGGATCCGCTTCGGCCCCGACGATCCGGAGGTGGGGACGATCCGGCTGGTGATCGCGGGGGCCCTCGCCGCCGCGCGCCGGAGCGTGCGGATCATGAGCCCCTACTTCCTCCCCGACGACGCCTTCTGCCAGGCGCTGGGGGTGGCGGCGCTGCGGGGGGTGGAGGTGGACATCGTCATCCCGGCGGAGAACAACCTGGCGGTCGTCGGCTGGGCGATGACGGCCACCCTCTGGCAGGTGCTCGGCCGGGGCTGCCGCGTCTGGACCTCGCCCCCCCCCTTCGACCACACCAAGCTCATGGTGGTGGACGGCGAGTGGGCGATGTTCGGCAGCGGCAACCTCGACGAGCGCAGCATGCGGCTCAATTTCGAGTTCAACGTGGAGACCTTCGACCGGGATCTCTGCGGCCGGCTCGACGCCCACGTCGCCGGCGTCATCGGCCGCTCGCGCGCGATCACGCTGGAGGAGGTCGACGCCCGCAGCCTCCCGCGCCGGCTCCGCGACGGCGTGGCCCGGCTCTTCTCCCCCTACCTGTAGCGAGGCCCCCGTGCGCTTCCCGATCCCCGTGGCACTGGCGGCGCTCGCCCTGGCGGGCGCGGCACGCGCCGCCGAGCGGCCCGTCCTCGAGGTCGTCGCCGACACCGTCCTCGATCCGGCCGTCACCTACGGCGCGATCGTCGTCCGCGCCGGCGGGGTGACGATCGACGGCCGGGGCGCGCTGGTGCTCGGCGCCGAGGAGGGGGATCCGAAGGACTTCCGCGGCACCGGGATCTCCGCGCGGGGCGTGTCGGGGGTCACGCTCAAGGGGCTGCGCGTGCGCGGCTGGGAGCGCGGCCTGCACGTCGCCGACGCCGCCGGCTGGACGATCGAGGACTGCGACTTCTCCGACAACTTCCACGACCCGCGCTTCGGCTGGGGGGAGAACGGCCTGCGCGGCGGGATCCTCCTCGAGCGGGTGTCGGAGAGCCGCCTCGAGCGCAACCGGGCCAACCGCACCTGGGACGCCTGCACGCTCGTCGAGAGCGACGCCAACACCCTCCTCGACAACGATTTCTCCCACGCCTCGAACACCTGCCTGAAGCTCTGGACCGCCTCCCGCAACACGGTGCGCGGCAACCGCCTCTCCCACGGCATCCGCATCGACCCCGGCGAGGTCCACGCCCGCGACTCCACCTGCGTGCTGCTGGAGAGCGGCTCGAACGACAACCGCTTCACCGGCAACGACTGCACCCACGGCGGCGACGGGATCTTCGTGCGCGTCCTCAACGGCTGGGTGAGCACGGGCAACGTCTTCGAGGACAACGACTGCTCCCACGCCAACAACAACTGCGTGGAGGCGTGGTCGCCCCGCAACACCTGGATCCGCAACAAGGCCAACGGGGGCAGTTACGGCTTCTGGCTGGGGGCCTCGGACCAGAACGTGCTGCTCGACAACGAGGCCTGCGGCAACGGCCGCCCCGACGGCCCGCACAATTCCCCCCACCTCCCCGGCGGGGGCCACGCGGGGATCGTGTTCATGTTCGGACCGTCGAGCCACACGGTGCTGCGCGGCAACGTCTGCCGCGACAACCACGGCGCCGGCATCGCGGCCATCGGCGACCAGGCGAGCGAGGGGAAGGCCTGGCGCGCCTTCCACTGGGTCGTGGAGGACAACGTCCTCGAGGGCAACCGCTGGGGGATCTACCTGGAGCACGCCGACATGCTCGACCTCGCCGGCAACCGCTTCGCCGGCAACACCGCCGGCGACGTCGTCGAGGCCGGCGGGGTGACGGGCCTGGTGCGCCGCGACCCCGCCGCGGCGACGCCGCCGCGGGCGGTGCTCGCCGGGCCCGCACGGGCCAGGCGGGGCGACGCCGTGCGTTTCGACGCCGGC
>CAISKG010000622.1 GCA_903885855.1 uncultured Planctomycetaceae bacterium | reverse complement strand
GGCCACGGCGCACGTGCCCGCGGCACGGAGCCGGGCGGCGAGTTGCCCGAGGGCCGCGTCGTCGGCGGGACGGAGGAAGGGGGGCGGCGCGGAGGCGGGCTCGTCGCCGAAGAGCATCCCCTGACGGTCGCCGGGGCGCTTGCGGGGCGCCGACGGGGACGGCGCGGTTTCGGGGGCGAGGCGCCGGGCCGCGGCGAGGAGCCTGCGAAACCCGAGGGACTCGAGGTAGGGGATGATCCGAGGCCCCTCGGGCGGCCGGCAGCGCCCCTCCTCCCAGGGCACCTCGATCGGCACGTCGGCCTCGAGGCGCACCAGCTCGCGGCTGGCGCGTGCCACGCCCGCGTGCGTGCGGAGGTTGTCGCGCTTCTTGTCCCCCTTCACCTCGTCGACGTGCGCCAGCAGCGTCTCGAGGTCGCCGTAGCGGCCGAGGAGCTCCGTGGCGGCCTTGGGGCCGATCTGCGGCACCCCGGGGACGTTGTCGGCGGTGTCGCCCACCAGCGCCAGCCAGTCCACCACCTGCTCCGGCCCCACGCCCCATTCGGCCCGCAGCTCGTCCGGGCCCATCTCGCCGCCGGTGCGCAGGTTGAGGATACGGACGCGATCGGAGAGCAGCTGCCGCGCGTCCTTGTCGCTGGTGGCGATGGTCACGCTCGCCCCACCGGCCGTCGCCCGGGCGGCGATCGTGGCGAGGATGTCGTCGGCCTCGTAGCCGGCCAGCTCGAGGCACGGGATGCCCATCCGCGCGCACAGCTCGCGCACCATCGGAATCTGCGGCACCAGATCGGCCGGCATTTCGGCGCGGGTGCCCTTGTAGTCGGCGTGGCGCTCGTGGCGGAAGGTCGGCCCGGGCGCGTCCATCGCGCAGAAGAGGTAGTCGGGCTTCCGCTTCTCCACGATCGTGAGGAGATCCTCGGCGAAGCCGTGGACCGCGTTGACCGGCGCCCCGGAGGGGCTCGTCATCTCCGGGACCGCGTGGAACCGCTGGTAGACGCGCGACAGCGTGTCGACGATCCACACCGTCTTGCCGGCGAGATCGGGCGGCCCCGGCGACCGCCCGGGATCGTCGGCGTCGCGGGCGGGGTGGGGATCGGAGGGAGGAGCGGGAGACGCCATGGCGGTCCGGCGGAGTGGCTCGCGGCGACGGCGGCGATGGCGAATCATACCCGCCGCGGCGGCTCCCGCCCGGAGGGCCCACGGTATCCTTGCGGTGGCTCGTGCCGCCGCCGTCGGCGGGACGGCCACCCGGGGCGGGCAGGTACGGCGGGAACCATGGCGCGCATGCCGGACACCAGGCGGGACGATGCCCCCAGGGTGAGCGTCGTGCTGCCCGCCCGCAACGCGGCGCGCCACCTCGACGAGGCGCTCGACAGCATCCTCGGCCAGTCGCTCGCCGATCTCGAGTTGGTCGCCGTGGACGACGGCTCGACCGACGACACGGCGACGATCCTCGCCGCCCGCCGGGCACTCGATCCGCGCGTGCGCGTCGTCGCGGGGGCCGGGCGGGGGGTGGCACGCGCCCTCGCGGCCGGCCTCGACGCCGCCCGCGCCGAACTGGTGGCGATCATGAACGCCGACGACGTGGCCCTTCCCGATCGCCTCGCCCGTCAGGCGGCCTACCTCGACGCCCACCCGCGCGTGGCGGCGGTGGGGAGCCAGACCCGGCTCCTGCTCGACGACGGCGCCGGCGGCGCCCCGCGGCCCGGCCGCACGTCCGACCTGCCCACCGATCCGGCCGCGGCGCGGGCGATGCTGCCGCGCGCGGCACCGCTGGCGCATCCGGCGTCGATGTTCCGCCGTGCGGCGGCGCTGGCGGCGGGGAGCTACCGGCCCGCCTTCGCGGCCGCGGCGGAGGACTACGACCTCTGGCTGCGGCTCGCCGAGCGCCACGATCTGGCGAACCTCCCCGAGGTGCTCCTCCTCTACCGGATTCATCCGCGTCAGGCGACCTCGCGCGAGCACGTGGCGGTGGCGACCGCCACGCTCGTCGCCCAGGCCTCGGCCCGGGCCCGCGCCGGCGGTCGGCCCGACCCGGTCGCTGCGGGCGACGTGATCGACGACGCGCTC
>CAISKG010000621.1 GCA_903885855.1 uncultured Planctomycetaceae bacterium | reverse complement strand
GTGAAAAACCTCGGCTTTTTCAGGGTGCCCACACGTGGAAAAAGGTCATGGATGACTTTTTCCACGGACAGCTAGCCGCGCGGCCGGACGCGGCCCTGGACGCGCCCCGGCAGCCCCATGATGCGCAGGAAGCCCTCGGCGTCGGTCTGGTCGTAGGAGCCGCCCCCCTCCATGGAGGCGATCGCCGCGTCGTAGAGGCTGGTGGGGCTCGTGCGGCTCTTCACGAGCATGTTGCCCTTGTAGAGATTCATCTCGACGGTGCCGGTGACGGGGCGCTGGGCCTCGCGGATGAAGGCCATCAGGGCGTCCATCTTCGCGCCGTACCAGAAGCCGTAATAGACCATCTCCGCCACCTCGGGGGAGAGCCGGTCGCGGAGGTGGACGAGGTCGCGGTCGAGCGTGAGCTGCTCGACGAGGCGGTGGGCCTCGTAGAGGAGCGTCATGCCGGGGGCCTCGTAGACGCCGCGGCTCTTCATGCCGACGAAGCGGTTCTCGACGATGTCGCTGCGGCCGATGCCGTGGCGGCCGCCGATCCGATTGAGCTCCAGCACGATCTCGTGGGCCGCGAGACGGCGCCCGTTGACCGCCGTGGGCACGCCCGCCTCGAAGTCGATCCGCACCGTCTCCGGGGTGTCGGGCGCCTGCTGCGGCGCCACGGTCATGCCGAACTCCACCAGCGCGAAGCCGTCGGTCGTCATCTCCTCCAGCAGCCCGGCCTCGTAGCTCGTATGGAGGCAGTTCTCGTCGGAGCTGTAGGGCTTGCCCTTCGAGGCCTTGACGGGGATCCCGCGCTGGTCGCAGTAATCGATCAGCTCGGTGCGCCCCGGGAAGCGCTCGCGGAATTCGCGGATCCGCCAGGGCGCGAGGACGGCGATCGTCGGGTCGAGGGCCTCGGCGGCGAGTTGGAAGCGGCACTGGTCGTTGCCCTTGCCGGTGGCGCCGTGGGCGAAGACCGTCGCCCCCTCGCGGTGCGCGATGTCGACGATCACCTTGGCGATCAGCGGCCGGGCGATCGAGGTGCCGAGGAGGTAGGTGCCCTCGTAGCGGGCCTGCCACTGCAGCACCGGGAAGGCGAAATCGCGGCACAGCTCCTCGCGGACGTCGACGATCTCGGACTTCACCGCGCCGCAGGTGCGGGCCTTCTCGAGGATCGCCTGCCGGTCCTCGCAGGGCTGGCCGAGGTCGACGTACACCGCCACCACGTCGTAGCCGCGCTCGATGAGCCACCCCAGGATCACCGAGGTGTCGAGCCCCCCGGAATAGGCCAGCACGCACGTCGTCCGCTTGCCGCTCACGAAACCTCCTCGGTGTGGTCGGTGGAAGGAAGGGGCCGCCGCGACGGTCAGACCTCGCGGACGAGGGCCATATTATGCCCTCCCGTGCCGAAGCCGAACCCCGACACGAGCACGACGCGATCCCCCGCGGCGAGCCGCCCCGCCGCCAGCCCCCAGGCGGTGACGTGGGCCAGGAGGGCCTCGACGTCGTTCGACACGGTGCCCCCCAGCGGCGTCACCCCCCAGTAGAGCGCCATCTGGCGGAGCGTGGCCTCGCAGTCGCTCACCCCCACGGTGGGGACGGCGCCGCGCCGCTTGGAGCGGGCGATGGCGGTGGCGCCGGTGTGGCTGGCGACCACCACCAGCCGCGCCCCGACGTCGGCGGCGATCCGCCCCGCGCCGTCCACCACGGCCTGCGTGATCGGGTGCAGCCCCTCGGGCAGCGACTCGGGCTGGGCGGCTTCGACCGCGGCCGAGAGCCAGGGGGCCCGCTGCCGCTCCTCGATCGACACCCGCCGGTCGGCGAGGTACTGCGACTCCGTCGCCCGGGCGATGCGCCGCATCATCCGCACCGCGGCCTCGGGGTGGGCGCCGATCGCCGTCTCGCCCGAGAGCATGCAGGCGTCGGCGCCGTCGAGGATCGCGTTGGCCACGTCGGTGGCCTCCGCGCGCGTGGGGCGCCGCGAGTGCTGCATGCTCTCGAGCATCTGCGTGGCGACGATCACCGGCTTCTGGAAGCGTTGGCAGGTGCGGATGATGCGCTTCTGCACGATCGGCATCTCGGCCACGTCGATCTCCACCCCCAGATCGCCGCGCGCCACCATGACCACGTCGGCCGCCGCGCACACCGCGTCCATGGCCGCGACCGCCTCCGGCTTCTCGATCTTCGCCACCACGCGCGCCGCCGAGCCCCGCGCCCGGAGCAGCTCCTTGAGGAGCCGGACCTCGTCGGCCGAACGCACGAACGACAGGCTGACGAAGTCGACGCCGGCGCCGGCGGCCCACTCGGCATGGCGCCAGTCGGCGGCCGTCATGGCGGCGATGGAGAGCCGCACGCCGGGGAGATTCACCCCCTGGCGGCTGCGCACCGAGCCCCCCTGCACGACGCGGCAGACGAGCGCGTCGGGCTGCCGCTCCTCCACCTCGAGCGCCACGCTGCCGTCGGCGAGGATCACCGGATCCCCCTTGGCGAGCTCGTCGACGAGGCGGTCGTAGGTGACGGTGAAGGCCTCGGCCGTCGAGGGCCCCGTGCCGCGCACCAGGCGGATCCGCGTCCCCTCGACGCACTCCACCGTGCCCCCGGGGAGGTCGCCGAGGCGGATCTTCGGGCCGGCCAGGTCGACGAGCACCCCCACCGGCCGGCCGGCCTCGCGCGACACCGCCCGGATCCGGCCGAGCGTCTCCTCGTGCTCCGCGGGGGAGCCGTGGGCCATGTTGAGCCGGAAGACGTCGACGCCGGCGGCGACGAGGCCGCGCAGCGCCTCCTCGCCGCGCGAGGCGGGGCCGACGGTGGCGACGATCTTCGTGCGCACGATCACGGGATCGGCCCCGGAGCCGGTCGCCGGCCGCGCCGCGGCGTCAGGCTGCGCGCGGGAATCCCGCGGCGGGTCGGTCGGGGAGGCGGACATGGGCCCTCCGGTGGCGCGAAAGGGGGGAATCGTTCAGCAGGAAGCCTACCGCGGCCCCGCGGAGGGCCACCACGCCGGTACACTCCGCCCCATGCACGCCCCCCCGCCCCCACCCCACCGCGACGACTGGCGCGCCAGACGCGTGATCGTGGCCGGGGGCACGAGCGGCTTCGGGCTCGTCCTCGCCCGCCACCTCGCCGAGCGCGGGGCCCGGGTGCTCGTCGTCGGCCGGTCGGCGGAGGGCGTGCGAGAGGCGCTCGGGAAGCTCCCCGACGCGCCGGGCCGCTGCCTCGGCACCGCCGCCGATCTCGCGCGCCCCGGGGAAGGGGGGAGGGTGGTCGGCGAGGCCCTCGACCGCTTCGGGGGGCTCGACGACCTCTTCTTCTGCGTCGGCCGCTCCGGGCGCGCGAGCATCCTGGCGACGGGCGCCACGGAGCTCGCGGGGTACCTCGAGGCCAACGTCCTGGCGGCCGTCGAGATCACCGCCGCCGCCGTCGACGACGTGGCCCGCTCCGGCGGGCACATGGTCTATCTCGGCAGCCTCGCCGGCAAGCTCGTCACCCCCTGGATGGGCCCCTACGCGGTGGCGAAGTCGGCGCTGGCCGCCTACGTCGACGCCGTGCGCCTGGAAGCGGCGCCGCGGGGAGCGCACGTGCTTTTGGTGTCGCCGGGGCCGATCCGGCGCGTCGACGACGGCGAGGCCTTCGACCGCTACGCGGCCGAGGTGGCCCGCGCCGGCCTGCCCCCCGAGGCGAACCGCCCCGGCGGCGGCGGCCTCGCGCGGCTCGATCCCGACGCGCTGGCGCGGCGCGTCCTCGAGGCCTGCCGCCGTCGCCACAGCGAACTCGTCGTGCCCGGGAAGGCGGCGATCCTGGCGGGACTCGTCGAGTGGTTTCCCGATCTCGGCCGCCGCCTCCTCGCCCGCGTCAGCCGCCGCGATGGGAAAAACGAGGGCTGACAGCGGCCCCGCGGCGACGCTAGATTCTCGGCTTCTCCGGGGGAGGGCACGCACGGGCGGCCGCCTCCGGCCCGCCCGGCCGACGGGCGAGCGCACACGAGCCCGGGGGCACCCCCTCCGGGCACCACCAGGAGCATCGATCGATGGCGGCCAACGAGGCGTTTCCGGGCATCGGGAAGATCCGGTACGAGGGCCCGGACACGAAGAACATGCTCGCCTTCCGGCACTACGACGCCGACGCGATCGTGGAAGGGCTGCCGATGCGCGACCACTTCCGCTTCGCCGTCTCCTGGTGGCACACCTTCCGCGGCACCGGCAGCGATCCCTTCGGCGCCCCCACGATGATCCGCCCCTGGGAGCGCGGCGGCGACTCCCTGGAGGCCGCCCTCGCGAGGGTGAAGGTGGGCTTCGAGTTCATGGAGAAGCTCGGGGTGGGCTTCTACTGCTTCCACGACCGCGACGTCGCCCCCGAGGGGCGCGACCTCGCCGAGAGCAACCGCAACCTCGACGCCGTCGCCGCGGCGCTCCGCGCGGAGCAGGAGCGCAGCGGGATCCGCCTCCTCTGGGGCACCGCCAACCTCTTCTCCCACCCGCGCTACGTGCACGGCGCCGCCACCAGCTGCAACGCCGAGGTGTTCGCCTTCGCCGCGGCGCAGGTGAAGAAGGCGCTGGAGACGACCCACGCCCTGGGCGGGGCCGGTTACGTCTTCTGGGGCGGCCGCGAGGGCTACCAGTGCCTGTGGAACACCGACATGAAGCGCGAGATCGACCATCTGGCGCGGTTCATGCACATGGCGGTGGAGCACGCCAAGAAGATCGGCTTCACCGGGCAGTTCTACTTCGAGCCCAAGCCGCGCGAGCCCACCAAGCACCAGTACGACTACGACTGCGCGGCCTGCATCAACTTCCTCCGCGCCCACGGCCTGGCCGACCACGTGAAGATGAACATCGAGACCAACCACGCCACGCTGGCGGGCCACGAGATGCAGCACGAGCTGGAGTACGCCGGCATGCAGGGCTTCCTGGGCTCGATCGACGCCAATACCGGCGACACGCTCCTCGGCTGGGACACCGACCAGTTTCCCACCGACATCTACCTCACCACCCGGATCATGTACACGATCCTCAAGTACGGCGGCCTCGCCCCCGGCGGCGTCAACTTCGACGCCAAGGTGCGGCGGGAGAGCTTCGAGCCGGTGGACCTGTTCCACGCCCACATCGGCGGGATGGACGCCTTCGCCCGCGGCCTGAAGATCGCGGCGGCGATGCGGGCCGACGGCGCCCTGCAGCGCCTCGTCGACGAGCGCTACGCGAGCTGGTCGGGGCCGCTCGGAAGGCGCATCGAGTCGGGGAGCGAGTCGATGGAGTCGCTCGAGCGCGAGATGCTCGCCAAGGGCGACGCCGCCCCCTGCACGAGCGGCCGGCAGGAGCTGTTCGAGAACATCGTCAACACCTACCTCTGACTCTCCCGTTCGGCCGGGCCGCCGAGGACGCGCTCGAGCCAGTCGTAGGCCTCCTGCCGCTGCGCCGGCGGGAAGGTGTGGGCGGCGTCGGGCGTGGCCAGCGTGAGCCGGTCGGCGGCGTCGAGGAGCGCGTAGATCGGCCCCGCCTCCGCGAAGGCCCGGCGCACGCCGGCCACGGCGAAGTTGTCGTCACGCTCGGGGGCCGAGGCGTAGAAACCGCGCGGCGCGAGCGACGCGATCACCTCGGGGAAGTCGAAGGGCACCCGCGCCGGATCCGCGCCGTAGGCGGTGCGGATGCGCGGCATGTAGGTGACGCTCGTCCAGCCGGCCAGATCGCCGCCGTAGTAGTCGGGGAAGGGGGTGAAGCCGCAGCTCGAGACGACCGCCCGGAGGCGGGGATCGAAGGCGGCGGTGAAGATGGCGTTGTGGCCGCCGAGCGAGTGGCCGATGACGCCGATCCGTTCGCCGTCGACCTCGGGAAGGCCGACGAGCAGATCGACGCCGCGGAGGTTGTTCCACACCGCGCGCATGGAGCCGCTGGCGTAGCCCGTGCCCTCGAGCGTGTCGGGGACGCGGTATTCCCCGAAGCGCGGGTAGTCGGGGACGAGGCACACCCAGCCGCGCTGGGCCAGTTCGTGCGCGTAGTGGAGATCGGGGAGGCCGCCGAGCCCGGCCGGCTCGTCCTTCCCCACGGCGGTGGTCTGATGGAGGCAGAGCATCGCCGGGGCGCGGGAGCCCGCGGGGAGGTCGGGGAGGAGGAGCCATGCCGGCACCGCGTCGTCGCCGGCGCCCTCCGGTCCTCCGGGGCGGTAGCGGATCTTCCGCCGCAGGTAGCCCGCGGCCCGCTCCTCGGAGAGCGTCTCCACCGGCGGCGGCGCGCGCCGCGCGGCGTCGGCCGGCCCCGGCAGCGGCCCCATCACCTCCTCCATGCGCCGGCGCACGTCGGCGGCGCGCTCGGCCCATTCCGCGGCGCTCGTGGCGGCCGGGGGGGGCACCGCCCATGACGCGGGGGCGAGGGAGGCGAGGGCCAGCACGAAGGCCGCGGCCCGGCGTGCGGCCGGCGACGGGGATCGCATGGAGCCTCCGGGGCAGGGGAGCCCGCGGGCCGTCAGGAGCGGCTCGGATGCCAGGGGTCGTCGGCGACGCGCTCGACGTGGTTGGCGTGCCGGGCGAGAACGAACAGCAGATCGCCCAGGCGGTTCAGGTATTCGATGGCGTTGGAGGGGATGTGCGCGTCGGGCATCGCCCCGAGCTTCACCACGCGCCGTTCCGCGCGGCGGCACACGGTGCGCGCCACGTGGAGCGCCGCGGCCAGCGGCGTGCCGGTGGGGAGGATGAAGGACGACAGCGGCGGCAGGGCCTCCTCGTGCCGGTCGATCGCGCGCTCGAGGGTCTCCACGTGCGCGGCCGTGATCCGCTCGGCGGCGTCGCCGGGAGTGGCCAGCTGGGCGCCGAGCTCGAAGAGATCCGACTGGATGCGCCGCAGGAGGTCGTCGAGCCCGCCGCTGCCGGGGTGGGTGCGCACGACGCCGAGAAGGCTGTTGAGCTCGTCGACGGTGCCGAAGGCCTCGATGCGGACGTGGTCCTTGCGGACCCGCGGGCCGCCGAACAACCCCGTTTCGCCGGCGTCACCCGTCTTGGTGTAGATCTTCATGGCGAGGCCTCTCCCTGGTGGACCGGCCGCCCCGTGGCGGTCGACGTATACTGGAGAGTTCCGGCGGAACCGACAACCGTCCCAGTCCGCCGCCCACCCGCCGCCGCCCCCGCGCGGGTCGGGTCGCCCCCCGCCTGACGGAACCGCAGCATGCACCACGGTCACCGGCCCGCCGCTCCCCCACGCCGAGATCCCGGCCCCGCACGGGCCGACCGCCCCTGCCGCGGGCCCGCCCCGGCGACCGCCCCCCGCCGCCGTGCCATCGGCCGTCTCGGCATCGCGGGCTGGGCCGCCGCATGCCTCGCCGGCGGGGCGGCGGCGGCCCGGGCGGAGGACCCCTCGGCGCTCGAGGCCCGCTACCTCGCGGCGCCGGTGCGCGTCACCGAGGGGCTGGAGAAG
>CAISKG010000620.1 GCA_903885855.1 uncultured Planctomycetaceae bacterium | reverse complement strand
CGGCGACGATTTGCGGCGCGGCTGACCCGGCCATACCGTGATCGGGCCCGGGGGGGATGTCCCGCCCCTCCGCCGTCCGTGGCCTGGATGTCCCCGTTTCAACGCTCCAGAAAGGACCCTTTCGATGCGACTGTCCCTGACCCCCTCCGCCGTTCGCTGCGCGGTGACGGCCGTGCTGTTCGTCCTGGGCGGCACCGCCCCGGCGAGCACGCTGACGCTGTCGACGCCTGGCGGATTGAGCAACGGCGACACGTTCCGCTTCCTGTTCGTGACCGGGGCGACGACCCAAGCCACGTCGTCCGACATCGCCACCTACAACGCCTTCGTCCAGGGCGATGCCGCCGGCGCGACCTACAACGGCGTCACGGTCACCTGGAAGGCGATCGGATCGACGGCGACCGTCGACGCCCGGGACAACGTCGGCGGCTTCGGGACCTCGGTCCGCGTCTACCTGCCCGGCGGCACCCTGGTGGCCAATGACCTGACGACCAACGCCGGAGGGCTGTGGTCGGCGGCGTTGTTCGCGGCGCCGAATCAGCTCATCGACGGCACGACGTCGACGGGCAACACCTGGACCGGCAGCAATCCCTCCGGCGTGGCCTCGAGCCTCCCGCTGGGCGCCGGGGCCGGGTCGAGCACGTGGGCCGACAGGTCGTCCTCGAACAACGCGTGGCTGATGATCAATCCCTTCGCCTCCACGAACTCCTACGGCATGTACGGCCTCTCGGCCGAGTTGACGGTCTCGGCGGTCCCGGAGATCGATCCGGCCGGGATGGCGGGCGTGCTCGCCCTGGTCACCGGCGCCCTCGGGATCGCGGAGCGCCGGCGTTCGAAGGCATCCTGACCGCCGTCGATCGCCCCATGCCGTAGCGAGGGGGCGGGTCCCCGGGGCCCGCCCCCTCGTCGTTTTCCAGGGGGCCGCGCGCGCTTCGTGCACGGGCGATAGACTGCCGGTTTTGCCGGGACGCGCGTGGGAGCGACGCCGCCGATGGGCCACGTATCGACCTCCTCCGCCGCGCCCCATGGCCACGCCGCGCCCGCGCGGAAGGATCTCCTCCGCCTGGCCTTCCTCTCGCTGGGCGTCGTCTTCGGCGACATCGGCACGAGCCCCCTCTACACGCTCAAGGAGTGCCTCCACGTCGCCGCCGTCCACGGCGAGGCGGTCGACCGCACCGACCTCTTCGGCATCCTCTCGCTCATGTTCTGGGCGCTCCTGCTCGTCGTCACGGTGAAGTACGTGGTGTTCGTGATGCGGGCCGACCATGACGGCGAGGGGGGGATCCTCGCGCTCCTGGCCCTCGTGCCCGAGCGCTACCGCCATTCGGCCCACGGCATCGGCGGCGTCTCCGGGATGACCCTCCTGGCGGTGGTGGGGGCGTCGCTGCTCTACGGCGACGGCGTGATCACGCCGGCGATCTCCGTCCTCTCGGCCGTCGAGGGTCTGGCCGTCGCCAGTCCGGCACTCGCCCGGTTCGTGGTCCCCATCACCTGCCTGATCCTCGTCGGGCTCTTCGCGCTGCAGTCGCGGGGCACCGGCGACGTGGGGCGGCTCTTCGGGCCGGTGATGCTCGTGTGGTTCGTGACCCTCGCGGTCCTGGGGCTGCGGCAGATCGTCGGTGAGCCGGCGGTCCTCGAGGCGCTGTGGCCGGGATGGGGGGCGGAGTTCTTCTGGCGCCACGGGCTGCGCGGGATCCTGATCCTCGGATCGGTGGTCCTCGTCGTCACCGGCGGCGAGGCGCTCTACGCCGACATGGGCCACTTCGGCCTCAAGCCGATCCGGCTGGCGTGGAGCTGCCTGGTGCTGCCCGCGCTCGTGCTGGCCTATCTCGGGCAGGGGGCGCTCATCCTCCGCGATCCGTCGGCGGCGGCCGAGCCCTTCTTCCGCCTCGTGCCGCCGGGGCCGGCGACGTGGGCGCTGGTGATCCTCGCGAGCCTGGCGACTGTGATCGCCTCGCAGGCCCTCATCTCCGGCGCCTTCTCCCTCACGCGGCAGGCGATGCTGCAGGGATTCCTGCCGCGGATGACCATCCGCCACACCGCCTACGACAACGAGGGCCAGATCTACATCCCCGAGGTCAACGCCCTGCTGGCGATCGGCTGCCTGGCCCTGGTCGTCACCTTCCGCGAGAGCGTGCGCCTGGCGGCCGCCTACGGCATCGCCGTCACCGGCACGATGGCGGTGACGTCGGTGCTCTACTACCTCGTCGTCCGTTACAGTTGGGGCTGGGGGAAGTGGCGGAGCCTCGCCATCCTCGTCTTCTTCCTCGCCCTCGATCTCCCCTTCCTGGCCGCCAACCTCTTCAAGTTCTTCGACGGCGGCTACGTGCCGATGCTGATCGGTGCCGCGCTCATCGCCGGGATGCTCATCTGGAGCCACGGCCGGACGGCGGTGATCGACCGCTATTCGCGGCAGTTCGGCCCCTGGGAGGAGGTCTGGCCCACGCTCGCGCCGCGGGTCGCCTCGCGCGTGCCGGGGGGGGCGGTGTTCCTGGCGCCGAGCCGGGATCACGTCCCGCCCCTGCTGGTGCACCATGTGGAATTGACCCGGGCGCTGCAGGAGACGGTGCTCCTGGTGACGGTCGAGGATCTCGTCGTCCCCGAGGCGGCCCCCGCCGAGCGGGCCGTCGTCGAGCGGCTCGGCGACGGTTTCTGGCGCGTGGTGGTCCGGTTCGGCTACATGGAGGAGCCGCATCTGGTGCCGCTCTTGCGCACGATCGCGGCCGGCGCCGACATCCCCATCGACGTCGACGCGGCGACCTACTTCATCGGCCATGCGACGATCGTCGCCGACGAGGGGGGGAAGTTGTCGCGGATCCCGGAGGCGATCTTCGCCTATCTCAAGCGCAACGCCGTCCAGGAAGAGCGCCGCTACCAGGTTCCGGCCGAACGGGTGATCGAGGTGGGGGAGCAGATTTCGCTGTGAAGGGTGGGGAACGAGCGAAGCGACGCATGGCCCGGGCGGCGGTCGACCGCCACCACGTCCGCGACCTCCACGCCACCATCCTCCATCTCATGGGCCTCGACCACCAACGCCACGTCCGGTTCCATGGCAGGCTCGGCCGGAACCGCACCGGTGTCCAAACGCCCCGACCGATCCGGGAGATCCTCGCATGACGCGCGACGTCACGATCGCCGATGACGCCTGGAAGGCCCCCCCGCGCCGGCTCCGCGTCGGCTGCGGAGAGTGGGGCTTCCGCAACCTGCCGATGGCGGATCACTTCCGCATCGCCGCCTCGTTCGGATTCCGGGAGCTCGAGTTCGGCATCGGCGGCGGCCAGCCGGGCCGGCTCCCGGAGGCGCCCTCCCCCGCCGACATCGCCGCCTTCCGGTCCCTCGTCTCCGCCTCCGGCATCGCCACGCCGGGCTGCTGCATCGAGAACGACTTCTCGGCGGGCGGGGCGGAGGAGGTGCAGGGCGCGGTCGTGAAGGCGATCCGGCAAGCGCGCGCCGCGGCGGAGTGCGGCGCCAGGCAGGTGCGTTTCTTCGCCGGCTTCACCCCCTGGGAGGCGATGGACGACGCCCGCTACCGGCGGATGGTCGACGCGCTCGTGGCCTGCGACCGCGAGCTCGAGCGCCTCGGCCTCGCGATGGCGATCGAGACGCACGGCGCGATCGACCACCGTCCCGACGGCTCGGCCCGGCACACCCCCACGGTCACGACCGACCCCGCGGGGCTCGCCCGGCTCCTCCACGATCTCCCCGCGCGCATCGGCTTCAATTTCGATCCCGGCAACATCCGCGCGGCGCACCCGCTCGACCGCTCCTGCGCGGTCGATCTCCTCCGCGGCCGGATCACCTACTGCCACCTGAAGGACTGGGTCCGCGACGGCGAGGGCTGGCGGGCGACGGCGGTGGGGGACGTGCCCGACGGCATCGACTGGGGCGATCTCCTCCCCCGGACCGGCTACGACGGCACCTTCCTCGTGGAGTACGAGCCGCTCCACGACACCGTCGACGGCATCCGCCGCAGCCTCGCGGCCCTGGAGTCGGCGGGGTTCGAGCTCGAGTACTGAGCGCCACGATCGCGGCCGCCGGCGGGCGTGGACGGCGGGCGGGGCCACGGGGCGCGCCAGCGAGCCTTCCGGAGGATGGGCCCCACGGCTACGCTGGGCGGGCGACCGCGCCGGGGGCACACGCCGCCCGATCGCGAGCCCGCCGGCGTCCGGGGCCGACCTTCCCGCGCGATCGAGGTGAGGATCATGGCGAAGCGACGCACCGGTTCGAAGCCTGCCGCCCCGAGGAAGGCGAGCGCCGCGTCCACGCCGGGCGCCGCGCGGAAGCCGGCGGCCGCCGCCGGAAAACGCCCCCCCCGTCCGCACCGCACCGGCGGGCGGCGCGGGCCCGCCGCGCCGCAGCCCCGCGCGGGGCACCGGATCTTTTCCATCCCCGTCGCCGCCGTCTATCCGCACTACGTCGCCAAGGCCGTGAAGAAGGGGCGCACGCGGGACGAGGTCGACCGGATCCTCCGCTGGCTCACCGGCTACGGCCAGACCGCGCTCGATTCGCGCCTGGCCAAGCGGACCGACTTCGCGACCTTCTTCGCCGGGGCGCCCCGGCTCAACCCGCACCGTCTGCTCGTCACCGGCACGATCTGCGGGATCCGCGTGGAGACGATCGACGACCCGCTGATGCGCGAGATCCGGATCCTCGACAAGCTCGTCGACGAACTCGCCCAGGGGCGGCCGATGGAGAAGATCCTGCGGACGCCGCCGCGGGCCTGACGCGCGCCGGGCGTCAGCGGCGCCGCTTCGCGACCTTCGGCTTCGCGGCCTTCCCGGCGGCGGCCTTCGCGGGCGCGGCGTCGTCGCCCGCCTCGGCGTCGTCCCCCGACACGGCGGCGATCCCACGTTTCCGGCGCGACCCCTTCGTGGGCGGCTTCCGGCCGGCCGAGATGTCGTCGTCGACGGCGTCGGCGGCGGCCTGCGTCAGGCCCACCTCGCCCGGGGCGACGATGATGCAGTTCTTACCCAGGTCGAGCTCGTCCTCCTCCACGATCGGCCGGCCGCGGTCGTCGTAGCGGACGTCGGCCTGCGCGGTCTTCTTGCGCGCCACCACGAGGAGGTCCTCGTAGAGCTTCTTGGCGTCGCCGCCGTTGATGACGGCGACGGCGCGGGCCACCTCGCCGAGGTAGCGGAGGAAGATGCTGCGGCGCTGCCCCTCCTGCTGCACGCGCAGGCGGCGCCGCAGGAAGAGCCCCAGGTTGCGCCCCACCGCCTGCAGCGCCAGCCCGATCTCCTTCTGGATCTCCGGGTAGGAGGCGATCGCCACCATCGATTCGCTCGTGAAGGGCACCCACACGCTCGCCACGTGCACCATCACCGTCACCGGCCCGGAGGGGAGGCTGCCGCGCGACTGCGACAGCCCGTAGGAGCGCCAATTGGTGGAGAGGATCGTCTGCGTGACCGCGCAGGCGGCGTGCTGGAACTGCAGCGGCACCCGGTTGGCGAAGCGCAGCACGGTCATGTTCTGCCCCTCGTCGAGGTTCACGTGCTGCATGGCGGAGTGGAGCGTGGCGAGGGCGTCCTTCTTGAGCTTCGACGGCGACTGCCGCGGCGCGAGCTTCGCCTCCTCGAGGATCCTGTCGGCCGCCTCGCCACCGAGCCCGGCGAAGGTGGTGGTGAGGAATTGCCGCAGGCTGCGGGCGTCGCTCTCGCCGGCGAGCTCGGTGAGGGCCTCGAGCGACACCTTCTGCGCGCCCGGCCCGCCGCCGTAGGCGAGGGCGGCCTCGATCACGAACGGGTTGCCGCGGTACACGCTCGGCGGGCGCGTGGCCGCGGTGAAGAACTCCCCCGGCACCACCTGGCGCAGGCCGGCGAGGAGCCGCTGCTCGCCGATCGGCACGATGCAGTCGGTGGCGGGGGGCGGGATCTTCGTCTCCTGGATCGAGCGGAACAGGGCGTCGGCCTCGCCGCGGCCGAGCTTCGTGCAGGTGACGCGCGTGGAGAGCTTCGCGCCGTCGCAGATCCGCCGGGCGACGCCCGAGGAGACGCGCGAGAAGGATCCGGTGAGGAATTGCGCGAGCGTGGCCCGGGGCTGCTCCTGGAGCATGGTCACGAGGCGGCCGAGCTCGACGCCGTAGGGATGCGGCTTGATCTCCTTCGGCTCCGGCGGGAGCTCGTGGGTGGAGCGCTCGAGGATCCGCTCCTGGCCGTCGGGGGGGAGGAAGTGGATGCGGCAGTGCGGGTTGGCGATCGCCGTCTGCTCGAGGTATTCCTCGACGCTGCCGCGGCCGCGCTGGAACTTGGCCTCCATCTCGATCGTCACGCGCGTGCCGTGCTCCACCGCCTCGCCGCGGTCGTTGGCCGCCACCCACTCGATGCCATGCTTGGCCAGCGCGTCGACGCCCGCCTTGCCCGGGGGGATGTCGATCCCCTCCCCCTTGCCGTTCAGGATCTGCGGCTCGTTGGTCTTGGTGTCGATCCGCAGCTCGTAGTAGTGGGCGGGCTCCTTGACCGAGATCTTGGAGACGATCCGCACCGGCTTGCCCGTGGTGAGCACGCCGTACATCCCCGCCGCCGAGATCCCGATCCCCTGCTGGCCGCGGCTCATGCGCAGGCGGTGGAACTTCGAGCCGTAGAGGAGCTTGCCGAAGATCAGCGGGATCTGCTTGCGCACGATGCCGGGGCCGTTGTCCTGGACGCTCATGCGGAAACGCGAGCCCCCGTCCCCCACCGGCTCGATGTGCACCCAGATCTCGGGAAGGATGCCCGCCTCCTCGCAGGCGTCGAGCGAGTTGTCGACCGCCTCCTTGACGCTCGTGAGGAGCGCCTTGCGCGGGGAGTCGAAGCCGAGCAGGTGGCGGTTCTTGGCGAAGAACTCGCTCACCGAGATGTCGCGCTGGCCGGCGGCGAGCGTCTGGGCGCTGGCGCGCCGCTTGGGGGGCGCGGGCGCCGGGTCGCGCGGGGGCTGCGTCGCGGAGGCCGCGTCCGCGGCCTGGCTCGTCGGGGCGGGCTTGCCGGCGGTGGTCGCGGCGGGAACGCCGGAGGACTTCTTCGCCGCCGCGGGGGCCGCGGCGGCGGAGGGACGGGAACGCTGCGTGCGGGCCATGCTCTCTCGGGCCGTGGGGCGGGGAAACGACTCGAAAACCTGGGCCGGGAGACCCGGCCCCACGACGATGATCGACCGACGGCCGCTTGGCAAGATGGGCAGAGTATAGCGGTTGTGACGGGGGCAGTTTCCCTTCGGCGGCGACCCTCCGGGCACCGGGGACCTTGCCTCCTGGGAAGGCACGTCACAGCCGTCTCCCCGCGACTGAACCGTCGAATCGGCAGCGGCCGAAACCGCATCAGGGTGCCGGTCGGATCGCCGGCGCCGTTTCCCTCCGGAGGTGACCGCGATGCGTGCCCGTCCCACCCCGCGCCGGATGTCGGCGCTCGTCGTGATGCTCGCGCTGGCGGCCGGCACGACGGTCACCGCGGCCCCGATCAACCACGGGATCGACTACCCGACCCCCGACGTCTTCTACAACTTCTGGGTGCCGCCGGTGCCCCCCGCCGCGTCGCCGGGATTCGGCGCGCAGCTCTACGTCGCCCCGCGCCCCGTGCCGCCGCACGTGGGGCACACCTGGTACACCTACCCGCCGTTCATGCCGCACGAGTTCCTCTACAAGCACCATCGGCGCTACATCCGCCCCGCCGGGGCCACCGGCCTGCGGACCGAGGCCCGCGCCACCTGGTGGTGATCCGTCGTCGCGCCCTCGAATCAACCCGTTCCCCCGTCGCCCCCCAGGAAGCGTCCATGAAGACCACCGACATCCGTCGCCCGTCGCGGTTCGCGCGCGGCATCGTCCTCGCCGGCCTCGTCGCCGCGCTCGTCGCGACCGTCGCCCAGGCCGGCGACAAGGCGACGGACAAACGCTACTTCCTCCGCGCCCGGGGGAAGAGCTGGCACAGCGTCTGGTTCGATCCCTCGATCGGCCGGCCGATGGCGCTGGTCGTGCCCCCGACGGCGGAGTTCACCTCCGAATACGCCTGGGGCGTGCCCAGCTCGCGCGTCATGCCGCTGTACCACCAGTTCCAGCGCCCCTATCCGGGCCCCGGGGCGGTGCCGGGACAGGGCGCCGGGATGCTCCCCACGCCGTATTGGCCGAGCGACACCGTGCAGTTCGGTGTTCACCCCGTCCGCGGGCCGTGGTGATCGCGGCGGCGGGTCAGTCGGCGTCGAGGCGCTCCTGGGCCGAGCGGGCCCAGGGGCTGTCGGGCGCGAGGGCGAGGAAGGCCCGCAGGTGGCGCTCCGCGTCGCAGCGGCGGCCGAGTTCCTCGAGGACTCCGGCCAAGTGCCAGTGGGCGTCGGCGTAGTCGGGTTGCTGGTGCAGCACGCCGTCGAGGGCCGCCTCGGCCAGATCGAGTTCCCCCAGCTCCGCCAGGACGCAGCCCAGGCTCGTCCGTGCCTCGAGGTGGTCCGGCTCCAGTTCGATGGCGGCGTAGTAGCGCTCGCGGGCGGCCGACCGGTCGCCGGCCCGGTAGAGGAGTTCGGCGAGGCTGAACGAGACCTGGGCGCACGGCCCCGCGGCCTGGAGCAGGGCCCGCAGCGCCTCGGCCGCCGCGTCGTATTCCCCCAGGGCCTCGAGTTCGGCGGCCATCGCCTGCAGGTCGCCCTCCAGGGCCACGGGCCGTCCGCCACCGGCCGGCGGGCGCGATCCTGAGAAGGGGGCGGTCCAGGGCTCGGTCACGCCGCAGGGGGACGCCGCGCCGCGCCCGCCGGGATCGTCGCCGTAGAAGGCGAACTGCCGCTGGCCGCCGGCGCCGAGCAGGTGGCCCCCGCGCCGCACGCTCAAGCGCCGGCCGTCGACGAGGATCCCGGCCTCCTCCCGGGCCGCCGCGACGGCCCCGCGGGGATGGAGGCCGGCCAGCCGGGCGTCGATCTCCCGCAGCTCGAGGCCCGCCCCCAGCAGCCGCGCCAGCCGCCGCGCGATCACCAGCTCGCCGTAGTCGAACCACCCGATGCGCCCGGAACGCCGCACGGGGCGGAGGAACCCCGCCCGGATCCAGTGGCGCACCGCGGCCGCCGGCACCCGCGTCACCGCGGCGATCATCGCCACCGTGTGCAGGCCGCGGACGGCGGGCTCGTCCCCCACGACGTCGGCCGTGTCGAACCGGCGCTGCGAGGTGGGCACGGGCCTGTCCTTTCTGTCCGCGGGATGTCCGGGGGCCGGTGTCTCAGCCCCGCGCCTCGGCCATCGCCCGGCCGAGATTGGCGTCGATCGCCGCCAGGAAACCCTGCGTGTCGAGATGCGGCTGGCCGGCGCCGACGAGCACCGCCAGATCCTTCGTCATCTTCCCCGACTCCACCGTCTCGACGCACACGCGCTCGAGGGTGTCGGCGAAGCGCGTCACCTCCGGCGTGCCGTCGAGCTTGCCGCGGTGCGCCAGGCCGCGGGTCCAGGCGAAGATCGACGCGATCGGGTTGGTCGACGTGGGCTTCCCCTGCTGGTGCTGCCGGTAGTGCCGCGTGACCGTGCCGTGGGCCGCCTCGGCCTCGACCGTCTTCCCGTCGGGCGTCATCAAGACGCTCGT